>JAFAWL010000018.1 GCA_019241805.1 Actinomycetota bacterium | reverse complement strand
CGTGATCCGTTCGGTCTCGAAACCCGGCCAACGCTCGACCCCGTGGAGAGCGTCCATCACCTCGCCGAACTCGGCGCCTACGGCGTCAACTTCCACGACGACGACCTGGTGCCGTTCGGATCGTCGCCGGCCGAGCGGGAGGCAATCGTCAAGCGGTTCCGGAAGGCGCTCGACGAGACCGGCATGGTGGTGCCGATGGTGACCACCAACCTGTTCACCCACCCCGTGTTCAAGGACGGTGGCTTCACGAGCAACGACCGTTCGGTACGTCGTTTCGCGCTGCGCAAGGTGCTGCGCAATCTCGATCTCGCCGCGGAACTCGGCGCGCAGACCTACGTGTTCTGGGGGGGGCGCGAGGGCGCGGAGTACGACGGCGCCAAAGACATCCGGGCGGCCCTCGATCGCTACCGAGAAGGCCTGGATCTGCTGGCGGCCTACGTGAAGGAGCAGGGCTACGGCCTGCGCTTCGCCATCGAGCCGAAGCCGAATGAGCCGCGCGGCGACATCTTGCTGCCGACCCTCGGGCACGCGCTCGCCTTCATCGCTGAGCTGGAACACTCCGACATCGTCGGCATCAACCCCGAGGTCGGCCACGAGCAGATGGCCGGCCTGAACTACGCCGCCGGCATCGCGCAGGCCCTCTGGGCCGGCAAACTGTTCCATCTCGACCTGAACGGTCAGCGGGGCATCAAGTACGACCAGGATCTCGTCTTCGGACATGGGGATCTGCTCAACGCGTTCTTCGTCGTCGATCTGCTCGAGAACGGCGCGCCCGGGGGCGGCCCGTCGTACACCGGCCCCCGCCACTTCGACTACAAGCCCTCGCGCACCGAGGGGATGGACGGCGTGTGGGCGTCGGCTGCGGCCAACATGTCCACCTACCTCATCCTGCGGGAACGGGCCGCCGCTTATCGGGCCGACCCGGAGGTGGCTGCCGCCCTCGACGAGTCCGGCGTGACCGCTCTTTCGATGCCGACGCTGAGCCCGGGCGAGACAGTGCACGACCTGCTGGCCGATCGCTCGGCCTTCGAGGACTACGACCCGCAGCTCGCGGCTGAACGCAATTACGGTTTCGTGCGGCTCAACCAACTCGCACTGGAGCACCTGCTCGGAGCACGCTGAGCGCGTGACGCTCGTGGCCGGGGTGGACAGCTCCACCCAGTCGTGCAAGGTCGTCATCCGCGACGCCGACTCCGGCGCGCTGGTCAGGTCCGGGCGGGCCGCGCACCCGGACGGCACCGAGGTCGATCCGGAGGCGTGGTGGACGGCACTGCAGTCGGCCCTCGCCGAGGCCGGCGGCATCGATGACGTCGCGGCGATAGCGATCGGTGGCCAGCAACACGGTCTGGTCTGCCTGGACGCCGGCGGTGACGTCGTTCGCGACGCGTTGCTCTGGAACGACACCCGTTCGGCCGGCACCGCGCTGGAACTGATCGACGAGTTCGGTGGCCCTCAGGCCTGGGCGGACGCCGTCGGTTCGGTGCCGGTCGCGTCGTTCACGGTGACGAAGCTGCGTTGGCTGCGCGAACACGAACCGGACAACGCTGCTCGCACCGCAGCGGTATGTCTGCCGCACGATTGGCTCACCTGGCGGTTGGCCGGCGCTGCCGGACTGGACGCACTCACGACCGACCGGGGCGACGCCAGTGGCACCGGCTACTGGTCGCCGTTCACCAACGACTACCGACGCGATCTGCTCGAACTCGGCCTGGGCCACGATGCGTTACTGCCACGAGTGCTCGCACCGGCCGAGGCAGCCGGGACCGTGCTTGGCACGTCGACCCTCCTCGCGCCCGGGACAGGGGACAACGCGGCCGCCGCGCTCGGCGTAGGCGCGGGACCGGGCGACGTCATCGTCTCGATCGGTACGTCCGGCGTGGTCTGCGCCGTCAGCTCGATCCCGACCGCCGACCCCACCGGCATCGTCGACGGCTTCGCCTCGGCCACCGGAGATTTCCTGCCGTTGGCGTGCACCCTCAACGCGGCCCGTGTGCTCGACGCCACGGCCACCTTGCTCGGCGTCGATCACGCGGAGCTCTCGCGGCTGGCCGCAAGGGCACCGGCCGGCGCGGCCGGCATGACGCTGGTTCCCTACTTCGAGGGCGAACGCACGCCGAACCGGCCCGACGCCACCGGCGCCTTGCACGGGCTGCGGCTGGCCAACCTCACTCCGGCGCATGTCGCGCGGGCCGCCGTCGAGGGTTTGCTCTGCGGATTGGCCGACGGCCTGGACGCACTTGTCCAGCTGGGGGTATCGGCCCGCCGGGCTATCCTGGTCGGCGGCGGCGCCCGGTCGGGCGCGGTGCAGGCGCTGGCCGCGGACCTGTTCGGTTGCCCGGTGGACGTACCTGTTCCGGGCGAGTACGTCGCCGACGGCGCAGCCCGGCAGGCGGCGTGGACGCTCACCGGCAGCGACTGGCCACCGACCTGGGTTCTCAAGCGATCAAGCATGTTCGAGCCGACCCACGAGGGCCGGTCGGCGGCGCTTGCCGTCCGCCGGCGCTACGCGTCGGTACGTGAATTGACGGCCCCGTCGGCCGGCCCGTGATCGCCCGGCTCAGATCTGTCGCGCACGTCCGCCCTCAGATCTGTCGCGTACGTCCGCCCGCAATCGGACGCGCGCGTCCGCGGCCGACGTTCCAGTACCCCTTGACATACGTCCGGATCGGGTCGATGGCCAAAGCCTCGATCAGTGGACGGAGCGAGATGACGACTCGGCTCTCACCCAACAGGTAGGCCTGGCCGTCCGGCGCGAGGGATGTCATCGCGGACAAGGCGGCTGCGAACCGGTCCGGTCGGCCGGGCTCGTCCTTGCCGCGGTGAAGCCACCGGAGCGAGGTGACGCCCAGCTCGATCTCGTCGTGCTGATCGCCGACCTCGATGAGGCCGACCGTTCGCGCCCCCGGCCCGAGCGCTTCGCAGAGGGCCGCCACCGCCGGCAGCCCGGCCTCGTCGGCGACGAACAGATGCCATCCAGCCTCTCGCAGCTCGAGCCGACCGCGTGGACCCAGGAATTCGACCTGATCCCCAGGCTGCACAGATGCGGCCCACCGCCCACCGGGACCGTGTGGGTGCACCAGCGCGTCGACGTCGAACTGTCCGCTTTCCGGCCTGGCCCGGCGAATGGTGTAGCGACGCTTGACGCGGCGGCCGGCCTCGTCGCCCAGGATGATTTCGATGTCCTGCGCCGGCGACGGCGCGAGCCCCACGAGGGTCGGGCCAGCCAGCGTGATCCGTCGCATCCGCGAGGTCAGGCCGACCGCGCGGGTCACCTCGGTGTGGTGCGCCGGAGTTCGGCCGGTAATGGTTGTCACGCGCGGAAGTTCCTTCTCGGTCGGGCCTTCCAGACTGCCAGTCCGGGAGTCGGCCCCCGCGGGGGTGGTTGTGTCGAGGGCCTCGCGTCGGTCCTCGCCGGTCTGGCCGGTGCCCGGCCGGGAGGGCACGATGGACTCGTGGCCATCAGTGCGTTCGACTTGTTCTCGATCGGCATCGGCCCCTCGAGTTCGCACACGGTCGGGCCGATGCGGGCGGCGCGCATGTTCGCCCAAGGTCTGGACAACAGCGGCCTGCTCGATCGGGTGAGCCGCCTTCGGGTCGAACTGTTCGGTTCGCTCGGGGCTACCGGCCACGGGCACGGCAGTGACCGCGCGGTCATCCTCGGCCTGATGGGTGAGGCGCCGGAAACGGTCGAAACGTCGACGATCGTCGCTCGTGCCGCGGCAGTTCGGCAGGCCGGCGTGGTGAACGTCCTCGGCAAGCACCTTGCCGCGTTGACCGACGACGATCTGGTGCTGCACCGTCGTACGAGCCTGCCCTTCCACCCGAACGGTATGCGCTTCGTCGCCTACGCGGCCGGCGAGAAACCGCTGCGCGAGCGCACCTACTACTCGGTCGGCGGTGGCTTCGTAATCGACGAGGCCGCCACCGGCACCGATCGGATCAAGCCGGACGACACTCCGGTGCTCTATCCGTTCAGTACCGGTGCGCAGCTCTTGGACCGTTGCGCGCAAAGCGGCCTGCCGATCTCCGGAGTGATGCTGGCCAACGAGCTGTCCTGGCGCAGCGAGCCGGAGGTCCGGAGCGGGCTGCTGCACATCTGGTCGGTGATGCAGGGGTGCGTGCAGAACGGCTGGAGTACCGACGGCTCGCTTCCCGGTGGCTTGCGGGTGCCGAGACGCGCGCCCGAGCTGTACCGGCGATTGTGCGGCGAGCAGTACTCCACGGACCCGCTACGGGTGATGGATTGGGTCGACCTGTTCGCGCTGGCCGTGAACGAGGAGAACGCCGCCGGCGGCCGGGTGGTCACCGCCCCGACGAACGGCGCGGCCGGTGTTCTGCCGGCGGTGCTGCACTATTACACCCGCTTCGTACCGGGGGCCTCGGACGACGGCGTCGTCCGCTTTCTACTCGCCGCGGCGGCGATCGGCGTGCTCTACAAGGAGAATGCGTCGATCTCCGGGGCCGAGGTCGGCTGTCAAGGTGAAGTCGGTTCGGCCTGTTCGATGGCCGCGGCCGCGCTCTGCGAGGTATTAGGTGGCGTGCCGGAGCAGGTCGAGAACGCCGCTGAAATCGGCATGGAGCACAACCTCGGCCTGACCTGCGACCCGGTCGGCGGATTGGTCCAGGTGCCGTGCATCGAACGCAACGCTATGGCGGCGGTGAAAGCGATAAACGCGGCCAGGATCGCCCTGCGCGGCGACGGCCGGCACATCGTCAGCCTCGACAAGGTGATCAAGACGATGCGCGAGACCGGGGCCGACATGAAGGTGAAATACAAGGAGACCTCACGCGGCGGCTTGGCTGTGAACGTCATCGAGTGCTGATCCCCTGATCTGCACGCCGACTGCGGCCCGACCCAGGGACAACGACTTCGCACTTAGCACGCGTTGTCGACGCGGATCTCGCCTCCAGTCGAAGCGAGAGCACACACAACGAGTGCAGAGTCCGTGGGTCGTCGGCCGAAAGATCGCGGTAGTCCGAACCTCGACCGACCCGGCACGCGAATCGGCCGGGCCACGTGGATCGGCCCCGCCGTCGCGTCCGAAGACACCGACGACGGGGCCGTGGGGAAGCGCGCTCCGCCTTCGGGCGCTGACGCTGGTTCGATAGCTGTCCTCAGCCGCCCATGGCGGTGGCCATGCACTCAGCCGCCCATAGCGGTGGCCATGTCGACCTCGGCCGGCACATCGTCCTTCTTCACATTGATCAGCACGAGCGCCACGATGACCCCGGCCACGCCGAAGAAGGCGGCGGCCAGGAAGCCCATCGCCGACGAGTGCGCCTGGATGGAGGCGATGGCGTGCACCGCCACCGAATCGTGCAGCGCGGCCAGGGACGGCTTGGTGCCGGTGTTGGCCGCCTGCAGCTGCTGCGCGTGCTGCAGGGTATCGCCGGGTAGCTTGCCCTGCTGCACGTGAGCGGCGAGATCCGCGAACTTCGACTTGCCGGCATTGCGCCCGGCGGTGGCGGCGACAGTGGCGAGTACGGACAGGCCGATGGATCCGCCGACCTGCTGGCCGACATTCAGCATCGCCGACGCCACGCCCGCATCGGTGTTCTCGACACCGGCGACGGCGACGGTGGTAAGCGGCACGAACAGGCAGCCCATGCCGATGGCAAGAATGATCATGCCGGGGAAGAACTTGTCCCAGTAGCCGGAGCCGGCGTTGACCGTGCTGTAGAAGAACATCGCCACCGTCATCAGCAGTGCACCGAGCACGATCAGCGGCTTCGGACCGACCTTCGGCATGGCTTTGGTCATCACGCCCGAGGTGATGCCGATGACGAACGCCACCGGAAGGAACGCGAAACCGGACCGCAGCGGACTGAAGTGCATCACCTGCTGGACGAAGAAGGTCACGAAGTAGAACATGCCGAACATGCCGGCGCCGACGATGAGCATGACGAGGTACGAGCCGCCGCGGTTGCGGTCGAGCACCACCCGCATCGGCATCATCGGGTCCTTGGAGCGCAACTCGACGATGACGTACGCCGAGAGCAGCACGACACCGGCCACCATGGTGCCGATCGTCTCGAGGTTCGACCATCCGTCACTGGCCGCGTGAATGAACGCGTAGACGATGCCGACCATGCCGGCCACCGACAGGACCGCTCCGAAGAAGTCGAACTGGCCCCGGTGACGTTCGGACTCGTGGACGTAGAGGAACGCGCCGGCGATCAGGAGTGCGCCGATCGGCACGTTGACGAACAGCACCCATCGCCAGGACAGGTATTCGGTCAGGATGCCGCCGAGCAGCAAACCCAGCGCCGCGCCGGCGCCGGATACGGCGGCGTAGACGGCGAAGGCCCGTGTTCGCTCGGCGCCCTCCTTGAACGACGTCGTGATCAGCGAGAGCGCCGTGGGGGACGAGATCGATCCGCCGACGCCCTGGATGACGCGCCCGAGTAGCAGCATCGGGAAGGACGCGGCGATGCCGCCGAGCAGGCTGCCGAGCGTGAACAGGACGAGACCGACGATGAACATGCGTCGGCGGCCGAGGATGTCACCGGACCGACCGCCGAGCAGCAGCAACCCGCCGAACGCGAGGGTGTAGGCGTTCAGCGCCCAGGTCATCGAGGTCTGGCTCTTGTGGAAGTAGTCGCCCATCGAAGGCAGTGCGATGTTCACGATGGTCGCGTCGAGGACAACCATCAGCTGGGCGCCGGCGATGATCAGCAGCACGAGTCCGGGGTGCGTCGATCGGCGCGCCCCACTTTCCGTGCGGCCGGTCGTCTCCGCGGCCTCTTGGGTGCTGGACACGTTCGAGCTCCTCCGTCGGGGGTAGTGCACGATTCAACTAGTGGACGCAAGCGTTCCTTATCGGGCTACGATAGAGCCGTTGCGTTTAGGAACGCAACCGTGCACTATTGCCGCCTAGCTGAACACATCGTGAATGAAGGGTCCGACATCGGATGCGCTCCGCGCCAGTGAAATTCCGCGCTTCCTCGGCTGCGGCATCTCCGACGTCGCCCGCGTCGGCAGACGCGTTCGCCGCGGCGGATCCAGGCCCGGCGCAGACTTCCGAATGCCCGGTCCTCGGCCGCCTCAACCGGCGCAAGCGAGGCGCCGAACTCGAAGACGCGATCCTCTCGGCGGCCTACGAGCAGCTGCTGGAGGTGGGGTATAGCACCTTCAGCGTCGAGGCCGTCGCAACCCGCGCCCGCACCGGCAAAGCGAGCATCTATCGGCGGTGGCCGACGCGCACCGATCTCGTGCTCGACTGCCTGTGTACGAAGCTGCCCTCACCCCAGGAATGCGGTGGTCAGGAGTTCTCCGACGACGTGACCACGGCCGATGCGCTGCGGCAGGTCGCGCGCACGATTGCCGGGGTGCTGGCCGGTCCCGCCGGGGAAGCGATCCGCGCGGTCAAAGGTTCGGCCGGGGCCGATCCCGAGCTGGCTCGCCAGATCGACCTGCGCTTCGGCGCGCCGAGACGCGAGGCGATGCTCGAGCTGTTGCGGCGCGGGGTGCGCCGCGGCGAGGTGCGACCCGAAGCGGTCTGTCCCGAGGTCGCCGAGGTACTGCCGGCTTTGCTGCACTATCGGATCCTGATGCTCGAACAGCAACTTTCGCCGGCCGAGGTCGTGTCAATGGTCGACACCGTGGTACTCCCACTCGTTCGGGCGTGACCGGCCGGCACCTCGGCGGCCGTCGGACTCTGAGCGGCCGCCGGGTATGCGGTTGGTCGGGGCGCGTGGCCCCTTGTAGGCTTTGCCGCCGGGCCGTCGTCGATCATCGGCTGCCCGAGGAGGCTTCGCCTAGTCTGGTCTATGGCGCCGCACTGCTAATGCGGTTTGGGTCTAAAGCCCATCCCGGGTTCGAATCCCGGAGCCTCCGCCACGTGCAGACCAACTCTGAGCCGGCATGCGTCTGGCGGGCGGCTCGTAGCACGTATCGTCCGCACCCGCCCGGCGAAGCCGTCAATCCGGCGTGTGTTCACCGTCTCTCGCAACACGCGGACTTAACAGTTGACAGGAGAAAGTTTCCGAGGAAATATATTCCGTGTCAGCAAGGGCGGCGTTGTGAAGGATCGAGAGCGGGGGCCTCGATTGTCCGCGACGCCAGCAGCGCACAGGTCGCACAAAGCAGCTGCAGCATTCGGGGGTTTGCTGCCTGACTAAATTGCGGGACCCCGTCCACGCCGATCCGGCAGGGCGGGGTCTCGTGCTGTCAGCTCCTCGTCCGCGGCGGGAACGTCGCTGTGGGCGTCGCGCAGCTTCTCCATCATCGCCGCGAGTTCGGTCAGCTGAGCACGGGGTAGCACCTGCAGTACGTGGTCGCGCAATCCTTGGTGGTACAGCTCGATCGCCTCGGACGCGAGTTCAGTGCCCCGCGGTGTCAAAGCCGCGTACACGACCCGGCGGTCATCGGAGGAGTTACGCCGATCGATGAGCCCGTCACGAGCCATCCGGTCGGCGAGCTTGGTCAGTCCGCCGGCGGTCATGGACAGGTCTCGGGCAAGCCGACTCATGGGCAGTCGGTGGTCCTCGGCCGTCATCAACAGGCGCAACGCCTCGAACCACGGCCCGGGCAGACCCGCAGCTTCGACGGTAGCCAGCAGGCGACGCTGCGTGCGGGCGAATGCGGTACTGATCACGTCCCAGGTCTCGACCAATCGCTGGTCGGACGTGGACGTTGCCATAGGCAGAACTTTAACGCTGATCGCGGCTCAACTCCGGTCCCGACGTGCCGACGGCCACAACTTAGGGTATCGCGGCGATATCGTAGCGTGTTCGATTCGCCACGAACCGCAGTGGGCGAGATTCGGCGGTGTCGCTGCCTGTAGACTCGCAAACCGGCTCGGCGCCCGTAGCTCAACGGATAGAGCACTTGACTACGGATCAAGAGGTTAGGGGTTCGAATCCCTTCGGGCGCGCCAACGTTTCCGAAGGTCCAGCCCTGTCAGGCGAGGGCCAGGCGCTCCCGGCAACTGTTTCGCACCATCGGTCCTCATCCACCCGCCGCATGGGCTGAGGTCTGCGCCCCAGCCCGGCGCCTAGGTCGTCACTTAGACGGCTGGGGGAGGTGGCAGCTGATCTTCGGGTTGGCGCCCAGGTAGTTGAGCGGACCGGCCAAGATCGTGACCGTGATCGTTCCCGCACCGGCACACGTTTCACTTGAGCTCTTGAAATAGTTTCGCTGAATTGCGGCAATCAGGCCGATGACCAACCAGATCACCAGGATGGCTGATAGCAAGCTGATGCCGCCACGCCGACGGGTCGGTCCGGCCGTTCGCCAAGTGGTCATGAGCTTTCTCCGTCCTGCGTCGCACGAGGCCCACATGCCTGCATCACACGAGGCCCACATGCATGAGTCGCAGGAGACCCGCGTGTCCCGGACGATTTACCCAGAACGGCGAATCACTGAACGGCGGCTTCGACAGAACGCGGGAGCTGGCCGGCCGCCCGGCAGGGCGTGTCGTCGCCGGGGCAGGAGCGCCGGCGATGTCGCGATCGGCGGGACCCGACGAGACTGAATTCGACGAGACAGTGACTGCGACCACACGGTGGACGTCGGTCACCGGGCGTACTCCTCGACCTCGTGTTTTCGGCTCTCACCCTGAGGCTGGTTTTCGGCGCCTCGCGGCGGGTCTTCATGCGCCGAGATGACGTGTCGCGCATCACCCCTGGTGAGTGAGGCGTAACCCCGCGCAGCTCGGCGTCGTTGAAGCCGACAGGTATCACTCGACCAACGCGACGAGCCGATGCATTCAGTGTATGGTTTTCGTTAAACCCGGTTGAGCCTCGCCTAGCGTCGGGGTCAGGGTCTGGTTACCCGCTTCGAGCGGGAACCGGGATCACGAACGTGGCGGGCGTGGTGGCCTACTTCCGGCAGTTGGAGGCCCCCCCGCCGCGTTCGTACCCGTGGGTGGTCGACTCATCGCTGCGTGCGCCGCTGACGCTCACAGTCGCCTGAGCTCGGCCCGGTCGACGCCAATTCGTGCGAGCATGTGCCGACGCATCCGCGCAGGGAGGTCCGACATGGCGGCGGCGGTCCATCCGCAGATGTGGGAAGTAGCCCTCGCCCCTCGGCATCATCACTTCGGTACGCATGTAGCGCTGGCGGCGACTTTCGCCCTGCTCTCGGCCCTCGCTTTCGCGGTCGCGAGCGTGGCCCAGCAGCGCGCGGCGGCCCGAGTCAGTGACGAACAGGCGCGCAGTGGATCGTTCATCACGGAGCTGGTGAAGAGCCCGCAATGGTGGGCCGGCACCCTGGGCAACGGTGGGGGCTACGTGCTCCAAGGCGTCGCCCTCGCCTTCGGGTCGTTGCTGGTCGTGCAACCGCTGATCGTTACGTCGTTGCTGTTCGCCCTCCCGCTGGGCGCTCGGCTGGCGCGAAGACGGCTGCCCCGCGCAGTGATCGCGTGGGGCGTGGTGCTCGCGGTGGCCCTGGCGGTCTTCGTCACGGTCGGCAACCCGAACAACGGACGCGACCGGGCCACTCACCACGGCTGGTTGATCGTCACGGCGATCGGCCTTCCGATCGTCATCCTGTGCGTGGTCGTCGCCCATGGTCGCTCCGGAGCGGCTCGCGCGAGTCTGTTGGCTGTCGGGGTGGGCCTGCTGGCGGGCGTGCTCGCCGTCCTGACCAAAGGCGTGGTCGGCCTGATCCAGCACCATCCGGGGCACCTGCTGCTCTCCGGCGAGACCTACGCCCTGCTGGCCGTAGGCGCGGCCGGCATCTATCTGCAACAACTGGCTTTCCAGGCCGGGGCGCTGCAGGCGTCGCTGCCGGTGATCCTCGTGCTCGAGCCGGTTGTCGCCGGCGTGCTCGGGTTATCCTTACTGCACGAGCAGATGCGCGTCACGGGAGGCCGGATGGCCCTGCTGGTGGTCGTCGTCATCGCGATGACGCTGGCCACGGTGGCGCTGGCCCGCGGCGAGGCGCATTTGGAGGAACCGGGGCATCCCGACTCGGAGACCGCGGAGATCGGCGAGCAGCGCTGAGTGCGCTATTCGCGCCGGACGTCAGCCGGTGACTTGTCCGGCCGCAGCCCGCGCCAGGCCGGGTGGCGGAGAACTCCGTCGCCGGTCCACTCCGTGAACGCCACTTCACCCACGATTTCCGGCCGACACCAGTGGGCCGTGCGCGCGAGCGCCGACGGAAGCCTGTCCGTGAACGGCGAGCTCGTGACTTCCAGTCGCGTCAGCCGGCGCCCGAGATCGGCCAAGGCGTCGTCGCTGAAGCCGGTGCCGACCTGGCCGATATAGCGCAGGCCGGCAGGACTCGGCAGACCCATCATCAACGAACCGATCTGGTCGGCTCGTCGGCCGTTGCCCGGCCGCCAGCCACCGACGACCACTTCCTGGGTGCGGATCAGCTTGATCTTTCGCCAGGACGGCGAACGTCGGCCCGGCTCGTAGGTCGACTCGCGCCGCTTGGCGACAACACCCTCCATTCCCCGTTCCCGGCTGGCTGCGAGCACGTCCGAGCCCGACTCGGCGAACGCCGGGGCGATGAGCAGGTGCTCGGCGACCAGTTCGAGCGACTCCAACAGCTCGCGTCGATGGTCGTAGGGCTCGCGCAGTAGCTGGTGTCCGTCCAGCCGCAGCAGGTCGAAGGCCACGAATGTCACCGGCACTGCGGCCGCCAATCCGCTCGCCACGGCGGCATCGCCGACGTGCATCCGTCGTTGCAGCGTTCCGAAGTCGGGTCGCCCGGACGGGTCGAAGGCGACCAACTCGCCGTCGAGTACGGCGGGCAGTCCCGACAGGGCGCCGCTGACCTCGTGGATCTCTGGGTAGCTGACGGTCACGTCGCGGTCGTTGCGCGACATCGCCCGCGCCTCGGGGCCTTCGGCGTAGACGACCGCGCGGACGCCGTCCCACTTGAACTCGAACGCCCAGCCGGCACCCTCGGGTAGCTGGCCGGGCACGGCCAGCATCGGTCGGATCAGCTCAGAAATCGAAGACCTCGAAACTCACCGCGAAGCGCACCCCAAGTCGGCTGCCTGTCTGTCGCGCGAACGCCTCGAGGAATTCGGCCGGCTCACTCATGGGCCCGGGACCCAACCCCTTGAGGTACTCCGCATGCGCTTCGAGTGAGGCCACGCCCCGGTCCTGGTAGTCGCTGACGTCGACGGCGTGCCTGGCCAGCGGCGAGCCGGCGACGAGCACTCGCTTGGCGCCCGGCCACGGCTGCAGGCCTTCGTCCAGCAGGTCACGGAATACCCAGCGGTTACCGGCGTCGCGCACCGCATCGAGCACGGTGCGGCCGACTGCGATGTGATCAGCCTGATTGCGTGCGTTCGGCCCCCAGGTCGCATGGAAGTTGCCCGTGATGACGACGTCGGGACGATGTCGTCGAATCGCGCCCGCGAACGCACGCCGCATCGGCAGTCCGTACTCCAGCACACCGTCGGGAAAACCGAGGAATTCCACGGTGTCGACGCCCACGAGTGCAGCCGAGGCTCGCTGCTCCTGCTCGCGCAACGGCCCGGCCCGTTCCGGCGCGAAGGCATCCATACCGGCCTCGCCGCTTGTCGCGAGGCAGTAAACGACCCGCTTGCCCTGCTCGCACCAGCGTGCGATCGCCGAGGCCGCACCGTATTCCAGGTCGTCCGGGTGCGCGACGATGGCCAGCGCCGTCTCGAAGGCCTCGTCCACGGGCTCCAGGTCGGGATCCGGCATGATCAAGAGGCTAACGACGAAGGCGTCGCTCGGCCGAGGTCTCGGGCGACGGTGCGAGCCGTGCGCGCACCGGAGACGAGTGCTCCCTGGATCGAGGGCGTGTCCCGATGATCTCCGCAGACGTAGCGACCGTCGCCCAGACGCACGGGTTGCCGTAATGGGGTGCCCGGGTCAAACGTCGGTAAGGCTTCAGCGATGGCGTATGCGCCGACTCGTTCCCACTCGCGGGTGTCAGCCCCGTAGACGGCGCCCAGTTGCGTCCGCACGACTGCCTCGGTCGCGCTCGAGTCATCAGCCCCGAGGATGGACGACGCGATTAGCGCACCGCCTCGCGCGTAGCTCGGTGCGGTGTTCGAGAGCACGGTCGTGTTCACGACCGGTCCGCGGCGATCGCCGTCGACGACGAGTGCGGTCTCGGCGATCGGTGCGACGTCGGCTCGGTGGTAGAAGGTCGTCAGTGCCCGCGAGGACGGTGCGGACACACCGGTCAAGGCACCGGCCGTGGTGCCGTCCGTCGCGACGACGACGGCGCGGGCCGTGATCGTTCCGAAGTCCCCGACGACGGTGGTGTCCTCGATCCGGTGCACGGCGTGGTTCAGGCGCACGTCGATGCCGCCAGAAAGCTGTTCGGGCACGGCACGCATTCCGCGGGTGGGCAAGGACGGGGTGCCCCGCGCGAAGCTACGCAGCAGTAGTTCCACATATCGCGACGACGTCCGCCGCTCGTCCTCGCCGAGCACGCCGGCGAGAAACGGTGCGATAAGCCGATCGGCGAGCGGGCCGTCAAGGCCCCGGGCGGCCAGTCGCCGGCCCAGCGTCGTGTCGGGGCGGCGACGGATGCGGCGCGCCGGTTCGTAGCCGAGCTGCCCCACCCACGCCGCGAACCGCAGCTTCTGCGCAAGTGGCGCGATGGGGGCGCGCAGCGTCGAGACCGACGCGGTCGGCCAGCGGCGTGGATCGGCCAGGACGAGCTGGCGGTCGCCCGTTGCGACGAGCACACCGGACCGGAACGGGCGCAAGGCCAGCGCCTGCACATCCAGCGCCGTCGCGACCGCGGGATAGGCCGGATTGAACTGCTGAAAGCCGTGGTCGAGCAGGAGTCCGTCACGCTCGTCGGTCCGTACGCGTCCACCGACCGCATCAGCCGCCTCGACGACGATCACGTCAAGGCCTGCGTCGAGCAGTACTCGCGCGGCTCGCAATCCGGCCAAGCCCGCACCGACAACGACGACGTCGGTTTCCGGCGCGCTCACGTTCGCCATCATGCCCGCCGCGGCCAGGCCGCAATCA
>JAFAWL010000308.1 GCA_019241805.1 Actinomycetota bacterium | reverse complement strand
CGCTGGACCGGCTTCACCGGCAACACGTTCCATGACTGGCTCGTGCTGATGATCGCGCCGTGCCTGCTGCCGGTGGCGCTGAAGGTCGTGCACACGCTCCACATCGTTGGCGGCCCCGAACCCAGCTCGCCCCCGCCCGCCGGTCTGGTGGTCGTGCGAATCTCGGCCTAGGCCGACATCGCGCCCTTGCTCACGGGCAGGGCGGGTTGTACGGGATGCCTGGGAGGTAGCGCGCCCACTCGGTGCGGTCGATCGGCGACCCTGCCACGTCGCATATCCGGGTGGCGATCGCCTCGGGGTGGTAGTGCCAGAACGTCATCGTTTGGGTGCTGCTGCCCGCGACCAGTGTCTGGTCGTCGGGGCTGAAGGTGAGGTCGTAGAGCAGTCCGCTGGCGGCGTGGAGGGTTGCCAGCAGTCGTGGCTGGTTGCGGTCCTCGATGTTCCACAGCCACACCTCGCCGCCGGTGGTCGACCCGGCGAGTGTATGACCGTCCGGGCTGACGACCGTTTGGTAGACGGTGTCGGTGGGGCCGCTCAGGGGGACTCCGAGCGGGCGCGGATGGGCGGGGGTGCCGATGTCCCATAGCCGGACGGTGTCGTCGGAGCCGCCGGCGATCAGCGTCCGTCCGTCCGGGGAGAAGGTGGTGGCATAGACGGCCGAGCTGAAGCCGCCGAGCACCGCCAGCCGGCGAGGGTGGCGTGGGTTGGAGATGTCCCACAGCCAGACGTGGTGGTCGTTGCAGCCGATCGCCAGGAGTTTGCCGTCCGGGCTGTAGGACACGCCGTACACGTTGCTGGACGCGCCGTTGCGATCGATCACCGCGAGCAGTCGCGGGTTGGCCGGGTCGGTGACGTCGTATAGGTGGACCATGCCGGCGTCGTCGCCGACCGACATGAGGTGGGCGTCGGGAGTGAAGTTGAGCTGCTCGAGCGAAGGGTGGGCGCCGGTCAGGACGGGTCCGACCGGGTGGCCGTGGCCGGCCGAGTCGAGCGCGTACAGCTGGACGTCGGCTTTCGCATCGCCGACGGTCAGCAGCTTGCCGTCAGGGGTCAGCGCGCCGACCGCGGCGACCGGCCCGAACGCCGCCGGCATCGTGATAGACGAGAAGTGATAGGGGCGCCACGGGTCGCTCGTGTTCCAGAGCTGCACCTGGCCGCTCGAGCCGCCGGTGACGGCGGCGAGCTCGCGGCCGCCGGCGGTGTAGTCGATCGTGTACGGGGCGCCGACCGTCTGGTAGCTCGCCGGCGGCGGGAAGGGCCAAAGTCGGGTGGTGCCGTTCTCGTCCACGGTCGCGACCGCCTGGTCCCCGACGGTGAAGCCGATGCTGTCGACCGGCGATACGTCGGGCAGCGTTGCGATGTCCGTCCAGTCGCTGGTTTGCCATATCCGTGCGCTGTTGTCGGATGACCCGGCGGCCAGATACCGGCCGTCGTGGCTGAAGGCGACCGAGTCGATCCAGTTGGCGAAGCCGTGTAGCGGCTGCCCGGGGCCGACCGGCGCCCCGGTCGGTCCGACGGGCCAGTGCCAAAGTGTCGCGTCGTGGGCGCCGGCGATGAGCGTCGAGCCGTCCGGGCTGTAGGCGACGGTCGTCATCTGCGACGGGGCGACCGTTAGCCGCGTTACGAGCCGGGTCCGGCCGCCGGCCAGGTTCCACACATCGAGCTCGCCGGAGTCGCCGACCGCCGCGATCGCCTGCCCGTTCGGGGAGTAGGCGACCGCCCGGAGGCTCGGGTGGCCGGGCGCGCTGAGCGGCGGCAGCGCGATGGGTGCGGAGGTCCCCCGCAAGGACCACTGGGAGATCGTGCCGGTACCGGCGGCGACCGCCAGACGACCGCCGGTCGTTGAGAACGCGAGACCATTCACCCCGCCCCTCACCAACTGCCTGGCGAGCTGCATGGGGCGGCCAGGCGTCGAGACGTCCCACAGGGTCAGCGCGCCAGATGCGGCTCCGATCGCCAGCAGACGCCCGCGGGGGTTGAGCGTCGCCGCGTAAGTCTGGCCGGCGCCGTGGCCAATCGTGAAGGTGGCGGTGCGGTGCGGGAGATTGCCGCCGAGGCGGTACAGGCGCGCCTGGTTCGGCTCCCCGGAGACGACCGCGAAGCTCTGCCCGCTGCCGTCGAGCGTGAGCGCCGTCGGCCCGATCGGGCCAAGCACTCGCGTCGGCATCTCGCCGGCCGAGGAGTCGAGCAGGGCCGACGTGGCCTGGGTGGTCGGCGAGATCCGGAACGCGGCGAGCGCCAGTTGCATCGCCAGCGCCGGATCGGTGCTGGCGACGTTCGTCGCCTCGATCGCGACCTGCCTCGACTGTGCCTGGTCACGCGCGCTGACGGCCGATTGCCGAGCATTGAGCGCGACGACCGCGAGCGCCACCGCTGCAAGGGCGAGAGCGGCGATCAGCCCGGCCAGTTGCTGGGTCCGGCGGGTACGTCTTCGCGTTGCGGCTCGCTCGGCCTCGGTCCGTGCGACGGACTCGTCGAGGAAGCGGCGTTCGGTTGCGTTCAGCTCGTCTGCGTGGTCCGTGTCGGCCGCCCATTCGGCGATGACCTGCAGTCGCGTACCCCGGAGCAGCTGGGCATCGTCACCGTCGGCGTCAGCCCATGCGTTTGCCGCCTCGGTCAGCTGCCGGTGGACGCGCAGCCCGGCCCGATCGCGGGCGAGCCAGCCAGCGAGCCGCGGCCAGGCATCGAGGAGCGCCTCGTGGCTGATCTCCAACGTGTCGGCCCCGGCGGTCACCAGCCGCGCGGAGATGAAGCGGTCGAGCACGCGTGGGTGCGTCGGCTGGGATTCATCTCCCGCGACCGCGGCGAGGGCGGCCAGTTCGCGTGGCGACACGCGTCGACGGGTGAACGGCCCGTCATCGTCGATCCGGACAAGCCGGCAGAACATCCGCCGGGTCAGGTCCTGATCGGTCCCGGTGAGCTTGCCGTAGAGGTTCTCGGCGCTCTGACTGACGGCGCCGCGCAAGCCGCCGGCTGCCTTGTAGTCAGCGACGGTCAGGTGATTGCGATGCGCGCGCTCCCAGGTGACGAGCAGGGCGTGCGACAGGAGTGGCAGCGCGCCGGACGCATGCGCGAATCCGGTCGGACTCCCGGGAGCGAGGTCCGCAAGCAGCACCTCGACCAGCGCCTCGTCGACCTCCGCGCCGACCGATCGAGCCGGCTCGACAATCGCCGCACGGAGTTCGAGGTCGGTCAATGGACCGATCAGGACCTGCGATTGGCGCAGGGCCGGAAGCAGCGCCGGCTCGCGGGTTGCCTCGGCATAGAAGTCGGCGCGCAGCGCCAGGACCACGACCGCATCGGGCGGGCGAAGCGTGGCGAGCATCGTCAGGAACCGCTTCTGCTCCTCTTGGGAGGCACCGAACAGCTCCTCGAACTGATCGACGATCACCAGACGACGGATCCCGGCGGTCGGTGCCGTCAGCCGGGCGAGCTTCTCGGATGGGTGCTTGTCCGGCGTCATGACCGTCACGGTTCGCGGGACGCCATCGCCATCGAGCGCGCCGGCGGCGACCCGGGCAGCAAGCCCGGCGCGCAGCAGCGATGACTTTCCCGACCCGGACGGCCCGACCACGATCAGCGGCCAGGCGGCCTCGGCGGACCCGTTGAGCGCTGGGCGCAGACGCGCGAGCAGTTCATCAGTCGCCGCCTGGCGGCCGAAGAACAGGCGCGCATCGTCCACGTCGAACGGCTCCAGGCCACGGTACGGCGCCGGACCGCGCGCCACCCTTCCATCTGAGGTCTGGCGTACGCGTCCGAGCGCATCGATCCAGTCACTCAAGCTTTGCTCTGAGACGCCGCACTCGTGCAGCAGCGCTTTGAACAGTGGCAGTTGCGCCGGCCCCGGAAGGTGCCGCCCGCTGACGTAGTCACCGACGGTTGCGACCGGTGTATCGAGCCGCCGAGCCAGCTCACGAACGGTGAGTCCGGATTGTGAACGAAGCGTCGTGAGCGCTTGCGCCAAATCCCTACGACTCTGAATCGCGTCAGGTGCCACTGTGCCTCGACGTCGCCCAGGTAGATCCTATTTGCCGAAACCAATCGGATGCTCGATTTCTTGTCCGAGTTTGTCCGAGGTTGTCCGCAGCTATTGACCTGGTCGACGGCTGAAGCCACGATAAGAAATCCAAAGGCCGTCCGGCCGGGTGCAGAGTGCCGGACTGGGACCGTTCAGCACGGGAGGCACAGTGACGTATATCGGGCTTGGGCAGACCCGGGGGTGGGTCACGTCGAACGTATTCGCAGCGTCGAGCGCGCGCCGGCTCATTCTCGTCGGCGGGGTCACTTTGCTGTTCCTGCTGCTCGCGGCGCCGCGGGCGCTGGCATGCACGGGGAGCGGGAACACCGCGACGTGCTCGTGGAGCGGAGGCGGGAG
>JAFAWL010000104.1 GCA_019241805.1 Actinomycetota bacterium | reverse complement strand
CGGTGGTTACGCCGGCATGATCACGGCACCGCTCGGTGGTGGCGGCTGGGGTTGGATGGTGCTGGCCGGCCTGGGATCGGGAATGTTCCCCCTGACGTTGACCATGTTCGGACTGCATACGCGAACGCCGGCGGCGACCGCCGCCCTGTCGGCATTCAGCCAGTGCCTCGGCTACGTCATCGCCGGATGCGGCCCACTTCTGGTCGGCCTGTTGCTCGGCCCGCACGAGAACTGGACCGGCCCGTTCGTCGTGCTCTACGTCGCACTCGCGGTCGCCATGATCACCGGGTGGATCGTCGCCCGTCCGCATTTCGTCGACGACGAGCTGCCGAGGGCGAGGGCCGCCCCGACCGCGGCGTGATCACTCTTCGCCGATGTCCTCGTTCCAGAGGGCGGGCTCGGCGGCGATGAAGTCGGTCATCATGCGCACACAGCCCTCATCGTCGAGCAACACGACCTCTACACCGTGTTCGGCCAGCCAGTCGTGGCCGCCGTAGAAGGTCCGGGCCTCACCGATGACCACCCGGGTAATGCCGAACTGCCGGATCAGGCCGCTGCAGAACCAGCACGGCGACAGCGTGGTGACCATCGTCGTGCCCCGATAGGAGGACTGACGGCCGGCATTCCGGAACGCGGCCGTCTCCCCGTGCATCGACGGGTCCCCGTCCTGCACCCTGCGGTTGTGACCGCGTCCGAGCAGCTGCCCGTCCCGGCCGAACAGCGCGCCGCCGATAGGGATGCCACCCTCGGCTCGGCCGAGTTCCGCCTCAGCCACGGCCACGGCCAGCATCGCCTCGGCATCGGCCGCCGAGAACGAACCGGTCATGTTCTACCCGTCCGACTCGATGCCAGCTCCCGTTCGACCTTTATCGGTCGGTTGAAAGGCTTGTACACGACGGCGTAAACGAGGGCCGCGAGCACAAAGCCCACCTCGGCGGTGAGATCACCGACGTTCGGATGATTCTTCGGGATCGGCGCGACGTATTTTTCCTGATTGGAGAACAACCAGATCGATACCGCACCGCCGACTAGCATGGCGATCGGGCCGGCCCAGTTCTGCCAACGGGAATCCTGGGCCAAAACGTCAAGGTCTTGCCCCCGCCGCAACCATCGATCCACGAAGACCACGCCCAGCCACGGCGCGATCCAGTAGGCGATGATCAGTAGGAAGTTCTCGTAATTCGTGCCGGCGTTGTCGAGGCCGAACGAGGCGACGATCAGTCCGATCACGGCAAACACGACTGCTACCAGTGCCCGGGCCTGCCGCAGCGGTAGTTTCAACCCGATCGACATGAATGACATCGCCCCGGAATACACGTTGAGCACGTTGGCCGCTACCGCCCCCACGCAGATCGCCAGCAACGTCAACTTGCCCAACCACGTCGGCAGCAGGCCGGTGAATACGCCCGGATCGACGGCCGCCTTGTCAGCCCCGGCGGCTGACACCATCGCGGCGCCGGCGACCTCTAACAGCACGCACGAGAGGAAAACGCCGCCACCGGCCGCGAGAGCTACGGGCAGACGTCGCGAATTGGCCGGCAGGTATCGCGTGTAGTCCGACGCGTACGGATTCCAACCGGCCGCGTAACCGAACGAGGCGCCCACCATCAGCAGGAAACCGCCGAGCTTGGGCGGACCCGGCGCGGCTGCCGCGCCGGGATGAGCCTTGGAGAACACGACGATGCACGCAATAACGAAAATCACGGTGAGCAACGGGAAGGCGTAACGCTCGAACGCGTGCACGAGGTTGTGCCCGAAGAACGCCACCAAGAGCTGCGCGGCCACAACGATGATCAGGCAGAGTTCCTTGGGCAAGCCGGTGATCAACGCATGCAGCGCTAGCGCGCCACTGATGCTGTTCACCGCGAACCAACCGATGCCGGCAGTGAGCGCGTTCAGCCCCGCCGGCAACAGGTTGCCGAGAAAGCCGAAAGCTGTACGGCCCAACACCATCTGGCACAGACCCTCGCGGGGACCCCACGTTGACAGCACCGCATGAGAGACCGAACCGAGCAGGGTCCCGACCACGATTGCCCAGAGCGTCTCCCAGAACGTGAGGCCCCAGTAGAGGACGCCCAGAATCCCGACCGCCACCGTGGCGAACTCCATGTTCGGCGACACCCAGGTCCAGAACAGGTGCGACGGACGGCCGTGCCGTTCGGCCGGCGGAATCGGCTCGACGCCGCCCGGTTCGACCGCGACGACCCGGTCGCCGTAGGCCAGTTGCGCCGCAGTGATGTCCGAGCCGGGAGCCAAGGTCATGTCGACACCCTTTCCTGCCGGACGGTCGCGCGGCAATAGGCGCACCGTAAACAGCATGTTGCGCAGACATCGCGCGGCGCGCCTGCGACTCAGGCCGCGTACGGACGCACCGCCAGCCCGCGCACTCCCGGTTCGGCGACGAACAGGCAACCGGCTC
>JAFAWL010000024.1 GCA_019241805.1 Actinomycetota bacterium | reverse complement strand
TGATCTCGCCGGCCAGCACGCCCCAGGGTTGGGCGAGGATCGAGTCGTAGGTCGGACCGCCGCCGCGCCCCACCGTTCCGCCGCGGCCGTGGAACAGCCGAAGGCGCACGCCGTGCCGCGCGGCGACGTCGCGCAGCGTGCGTTGCGTCTTGTGGATCTCCCACTGGGACGTGGTGATACCGGCTTCCTTGTTGGAGTCGGAGTAGCCGAGCATGACCTCCTGGACGTCGCCGCGCAGCCGGACGACCAGCCGGTAGTTCGGTTCGGACAGCAGCTCGTCGAGCACCTCGCCGGCACGGCGCAACTCCTCGACCGTCTCCAGCAGCGGTACGAAGCCGATCCGGGCGCGCGGCGTGCCGGCGCCCGGCCCGACCGACGCGTCGAGGCCGTGAATGTCGACCAGACCGGCTTCGCGGGCCAGCACCACCGCGGCGAGCACGTCGTCGGCCCCCCGCGTCATCGAAATGATGTAGCTCTCGATTACGCCGGGGCCATAGGTTTCCAGGGCGGCGCCGATCGCGGTGAAGACCGCGAAGGTCTTGGCGCCGGCCTCGTCGAGCGGCGGCGGCAGCTGGGCCAGCGGCCGGCGCGATCCAAGTTCCCGCGACAGCAGCCGCAACCGGTAGTCGCGCGGCACGTCGCCGTAGAGCCATGACTGTTCGGCGAGCCGGTCGATCAACTGTCCGACGGCGTGGTGATGGGCATCGGCGTGCTCACGGATGTCCATCGTCGCCAGGTGCAGGCCGAAGACGGCCACCGTGCGTTGGGCGTTCGCCAGCACGCCGTCCGCGATTAAATCGCCGCCGTTCTTGCGTAACGAGCGGTCCAGCAGCGCGAGTTCGGCCAGTACCTCCGCCTTGTCGAGGTAGTCGAGCCCGGCAACGTGGGCGGTTCCCGCGCTCACCCGGCGCCGGGTGTTCGCGAGCTTGGCCCGGATGCAGCTCAACTTCAAGCGGTACGGCTCGGTCTGATTCAACTGCAGGACGCGACCGTCGAGGTTCGGCAGCCGGGCGACGTCAGTCGCGATCGAGTCGGCGAGCTCGGCATCGGCCGGCACGACGTCCGTCGAGGACGAGAGTTGGTTGATCAGCTCCTCCATGACGCGGTCCAGGGCGCGCACGGCCACGAGGTGTTGCAGGAGCAGGACCTCGCGAGTGACCTCGGCCGTGACGTTCGGATTGCCGTCCCGGTCGCCGCCGATCCACGTTCCGAACGTCAGCGGGTGGGCATCGGGCGGCAACTGCGCGCCGTGATCGCGAAGCTCGGCGTCCAGGTCGGCGGCAAAGGTAGGGACCGTGTCGTCGATCAGATCCTGCAGGTAGTAGACGACGTTGCGGGCCTCGTCGACCGGGGTGGGGCGGTGCCGCCGCAGCTCATCGGTCTGCCAGACCAGGTCGATGATCTCGGCAAGTTCCCGGTCCTGCCGTTGTCGGGCGCTGGAGCCCGGGGCCGTCGCGGTGGCCAGGATGTCGGACACTCGTCGCAATTTCGTCAGCACCGAACGGCGACTGGCCTCGGTCGGGTGAGCGGTGAATACCGGCCGGACGGCCAGGCTGTCGATCGCCTGCCGCAGTCCGTCGGCCCCGTGCCGTCCGGCCACGTCCGCGACGGCCCGGGCCAGCCACCCCTGCGTGGCCGGTCGGGAGCGCAGGCTGCGGACCCGGTGGACCTGCTCGGCAACGTTGGCCAGCAGGAAGTAGTCGGAAAACGCGCGCACCAAGGCCGCCGCGATGTCGACGGGCAGGTCGGCCAGTAGCGTCTGGACTTCGGCGCGATCGCTCGGGCGGCCGGTCTCCTTGCTCGTCTTGGTCAGCCCCCGAACCTGCTCCACGAGTTCGAGCAGGCGCGGCCCGCGTTGGCGCACCAACGATTCGCCCAGCAGCGTCGACACCCGCCGCACGTCCGCGCGCAGTTCCTCATCGCCGGCGCTTTCCGCCGTGTTCCCGGTCACGGACCCGATTGTTCAGCACGGACGTTCTCGCTTTTCCGAGCCCGATCCTTAGGTTGGTTAACACGTTGCATACGTCTGGTCACTGCGAGGTGGCCGTTTGGCGTCAAAGGGCAGAAAATTTCGGTATCACTTTCCTGGGAAGGCTTCACGCGATATAAATACCGGGTCAGCTGCTGTCGGGGGACGCAACGGCGTTGCGGACGCTGACCGCAGTAAATCGGGGGATCGCATCGGGATCGGCTTCGGCCGAGACGGATGCAAAACGGGGGATTTCATGCAGTCCGGTGGCCGGCAGGCCGCCAGCGGTTCGACGCGCGCTCCGGACGTTTCGGTTCGGACCCGCTTCGAGTCCCGCGCGGTGGCCAATCTACTAAGGGGCGACGTCCGGCACGCCGCCCTCGTCCCGGTGCGGGCTCCGCACCAGTCCGAGCTCGAGGCATTCCCGGCCGGCGTCGCGACGGTTCAGCCGGGGCGTCGGCGCGAACCGTGGCTGCGGCGTTACCAGGCCGCACTCGTCGCCATCGATCTGGTCGGCGCCGGCCTCGCGGTCGTCGTCGCGCTGCTCGTGCGATTCCTGCCCGAGGACAACCCCTCGTTCGCCAACCTGCTGCTCGCTGCGCTGTTCCCGCTGGCCTGGATCGCGGTCGTCGCGCTCAACCGGGCGTACGAGGGCCGCTTCGTGGGCGTGGGCGCGGCTGAGTTCGAGCGCATCTTCCGCTCGTTCCTGTACCTGACCGCGCTCGTCTCGCTGGCCGCCTTCGCGACCAAGCTCGAGGTCGCCCGCGGCTTCGTTCTGATCAGTCTTTCGGCCTCACTGGTACTCGGCCTGGTCGGGCGTTACGCCGCTCGCCGATGGCTGCACCGGCAGCGGGCGCGCGGCTTCGCGATGAAGTCCGTTGTGGCCGTCGGCGACGCCGCCAGCATCCTCGAGTTCGTCGCGATGATCGAGCGTGATCGCTTTGCCGGTATGCGCGTCGTCGCGGCCTGCATCCCGGCCGACGCGGACATGCTCGATGCGCAGGACGTCCTCAACGAGAAGGACATCCCGGTGCTCGGCACGGTCGACTCGGTGGTCGAAGCGGTCTCACTGGCCGACGCCCGCACGGTCGCGGTTGTCTCTTCGACCGGAATCACGCCCGAGCGGCTGCGGTGGATCTCGTGGCAGCTGGAGGGTACGGAGACCGACCTGGTGCTCGCGCCGGCACTGACGCAGTTCGCCGGCACCCGGCTGCACATCCAGCCGGTCGCCGGCCTGCCGCTGCTGCACGTCGATGAGCCGGAGTTCTCCGGCTTCCGGCGCTTCCTCAAGGCGAGCTTCGACCGATCGATGGCGCTGTTCGCGATCGTCCTGCTCACTCCGGTACTGCTGGGCATCGCCGTGATCGTGCGCGCGACCACCAAGGGTCCGGCGTT
Organism: Actinomycetota bacterium; assembly: GCA_019241805.1. Lineage (GTDB taxonomy): Bacteria > Actinomycetota > Actinomycetes > Mycobacteriales > Jatrophihabitantaceae > JAFAWL01. The sequence continues at coordinate 462 of JAFAWL010000024.1, read as the reverse complement.
CTTCAAGCAGATCCGGATCGGCCGCGACGGTCGCCCGTTCACGATCTACAAGTTCCGCTCGATGTACGTCGACGCCGAGCAGCGCACGACCGAACTGGCGAGCGAGAACGTGAACGCCGACGGCTTGTTGTTCAAGGTTCGTGACGACCCGCGTGTGACGCGGGTCGGCCGGGTGCTGCGCAAGTTCTCACTCGACGAGCTGCCGCAGTTCCTCAACGTGCTCAACGGATCGATGTCATTGGTCGGCCCGCGTCCGCCGCTGGCCTCGGAGGTGGAGCGCTACGGCGACGACGTTCGGCGGCGCCTGCTCGTCAAGCCTGGCCTGACCGGCCTGTGGCAGATCAGCGGCCGTAGCGACCTGCCGTGGAAGGAAGCGGTCTCGCTCGACCTGCACTACGTGGAGAACTGGTCCTTCGCTCTCGACGTGATGATCCTTTGGAAGACGGCTTTCGCGGTCGTTCG
>JAFAWL010000343.1 GCA_019241805.1 Actinomycetota bacterium | reverse complement strand
GCGAACCGCTATGCCGCCGGTGGCACACGATCCGCGCTGATCGTGACCGGCGAGGAGTCGACCGCCCAGGTCCGGTTGCGGGCCGAGCGCACCGGGGCGCTCGACGAGCGGCTGTTCCTGGCCGCCGAAAACGACCTCGGCGCCGTGCTGTCGCACGTGCAGGACGTGCAGCCCGGGCTGCTTGTCGTCGACTCCGTGCAGACGATCGCGACGGCCGCGGTCGAGGGCACAGCCGGCACGGTGGCCCAGATCCGGTCGGTCGCCGCCACTCTGATCGCGCTGGCCAAAGCCAGCGGCATCGCGACGATCCTCGTCGGTCATGTCACCAAGGACGGCAGTATCGCCGGGCCGCGCGTCCTGGAGCACCTGGTCGACGTGGTCCTCTACTTCGAGGGCGATCGGCACTCGGCGCTACGGCTCGTGCGGGCCACCAAGAACCGGTTCGGCACCGTCGACGAGATCGGCTGCTTCGAGATGCGGGAGACGGGCTTGGCCGGCTTGCCCGACCCGTCGGAGTTGTTCCTGTCCGATCGACCCGTGGCGGTCAGTGGCACCTGCGTCACCGTGATCGTCGAGGGCCGCCGCCCGCTGCTGACCGAGATTCAGGCGCTCACCGCCGGCGTCAACTACGGCACGCCCCGACGCTCGCTCAGCGGATTGGACGGGCAGCGGGTCGCCATGCTGTTGGCCGCTCTCGGGCAGCACGCCGGCGTTCCGCTGGCAAACTACGAGGTCTACGCCTCGACCGTGGGCGGCATCAGCGCTACTGAACCCGCAGCCGACCTCGCCATCGCGCTCGCCGTCGCCTCAGCCGCCCGCAACGTCGACGTGCCCAACGGCTTGTGCGCGATCGGTGAGATCTCCTTGGCCGGCGAGGTGCGTCGTGTGGCCGGCATCGAGCGACGGCTGGTCGAGGCCGCCCGGTTGGGCTTCCACACCGCAATCGTGCCGGCCGGTCATCGCGGCGAGACGGTCGGCCCGGACGTCGAGGGCATCCGCACGCTGCCGGTCACCACGCTCGCCGACGCGCTGACCGTTTTGACCGGCCCACGGGGAACCGGGCTCGACGAGGCGCCCCGGCGCCGCACGCTTCGGGCAGTGCACGACACGACCTGATCAATCCGTGCCCTTGCCCCGATTGGGACCCACGGTGCTCGGCGACGCTTACACTGTCGCCGAGCCCGGTGCCATCGCCGGCTCACGAGCGTGCGTCGCATCCACCGCAGGGGCAGCTCGTCCGATGCTAGGGAGCCGCGCCGTTGCCGACGACTCAAGGCGATGACGCGCTGCGCGGAGTTCTCGCCACCGTCGCGCCGGGAACCTGGCTTCGCGACGGCCTGGAGCGGATCCTGCGCGGCAACACGGGCGCGCTGATCGTTTTCGGTTGGGACCGCACCGTCGAAGGCCTGTGCACCGGCGGGTTTCCGCTCGACGTCGAATCCTCGGCCACTCGCCTACGCGAGTTGTGCAAGATGGACGGCGCGGTGGTCCTCGCCTCCGACGGCACCCGCATCGTCCGGGCCGCGACCCACATGATGCCTGACCCGGCCATTCCGACCGAGGAATCAGGAACGCGGCATCGCACCGCTCAGCGCCTGGCTGTGCAGACCGGCTTCCCCGTCATCTCGGTGTCGCAATCGATGCGCATCATCGCGCTGTACCTGGGGTCTCGCCGCTACGTCCTGGAAGGCTCGGCCGACCTGCTCAACCGAGCCAATCAAGCCATCGCGACCCTCGAGCGGTACAAGGCCCGCCTGGACGAGGTCTCCAACACCTTGTCCGCGTTGGAGATCGAGGATCTCGCGACCGTGCGCGACGCCGCGATCGTGACCCAGCGCCTGGAGATGGTTCGTCGGATCGCCGACGAGATCACCGGCTACGTGATCGAGCTGGGCACGGACGGCCGACTACTGGCGCTTCAGCTGGAAGAGCTAATGGCCGGCGTCGACTCCGACCGCGAATTGATCGTGCGCGACTACGTCCCGTTGGGCCGACGCGGCCGCACGGCAACCCAGGCCCTGCAGGATCTCGGCGAGCTGTCCTCGATCGATCTGCTC
>JAFAWL010000189.1 GCA_019241805.1 Actinomycetota bacterium | reverse complement strand
GGTCGAGGCGGTGCTCTTCGTCGTCGAGGCACCGGTGGCGGTGACCCAGCTCGCGGCGGCGCTGGGCCGACCGGTGCCCGAGGTCGAGGCGGCCGTGCAGCAGCTTCGCGACGGGTACGACGTCGGCGGTCGCGGAATCGAGATCCGTTCGGTCGGTGACGGCATACGGGTGTACACCCGCCCCGAGCTGGCCCCGGTCGTCGAAGCCTTCCTGCTCGACGGGCAGCGCTCACGACTATCGCAGGCCGCGCTGGAGACGCTGTCGGTTATCGCGTATCGGCAGCCGGTGACGCGGGCCCGCATCTCGGCCATCCGTGGCGTCAACGTCGACGGAGTCGTACGAACCTTGTCCAGCCGCGGTCTGATCGTCGAGGTGGGCAACGATCCCGAGACCGGAGGGGGCCTCTACCGCACTACCGATCTGTTCCTGGAGAAGATGGGGCTTCAGTCATTGGAGCAGTTGCCGTCCCTAGCTCCACTTCTCCCTGAGTTGGATGCCCTCGATACCGATGAACCCTGAAGTCGAGCATGAGACCGAAATGGGGGAGTCTGACCAGCAGGTTCGCCTTCAGAAGGTGCTGGCCGCAGCCGGAGTCGGCTCGCGTCGAGCCTGCGAGGATTTGATAGCCCACGGTCGGGTGAGCGTCGACGGCCGCGTCGTCACGCAACTCGGTGTGCGCGTCGATCCCCGACAGGCGGTGGTCCGAGTCGACGAGCAGCGCATCGAGATCCGTCCGGACGTCATCTATCTGGCGCTGAACAAGCCGCGGGGGGTACTCAGCGCGATGTCAGATGATCGAGGCCGGCCCACCGTCGGGGACATGGTGCGCGGTTACTCCCAGCGTCTGTTCCACATCGGGCGGCTCGACGCGGACAGCGAAGGCCTGCTGCTCCTGACCAACGACGGCGAGTTCGCTCATCGTCTGAGCCACCCTTCCTTCGGTGTTCGCAAGACCTACCTGGCCGACGTGTTCGGGCCGGTCGACCGGGGATTGGCGGCTCGCCTGCGGCGGGGGATCGAGCTCGATGACGGTCCCGTACGGGTCGACTCGTTCCGCGTCGTGCAGAGCCACGGGGGACGGGCGCTGGTCGAAGTCGTGTTGCATGAGGGACGCAATCGCATCGTGCGGCGGATGCTCGCCGCCGTCGGGCACCCGGTGTCGCGGCTCGTCCGCACCGCTGTCGGGCCGGTGCTGCTCGGTCAGCAAACTCCGGGCACCGTCCGAGCCCTGACGACCAGGGAGGTCAGCGCGTTGTGGAACGCTGTTGACCCAGCGACAGATAGGTGATGACATAAATTGGTATAAAGATGAGACAACACTTATGCTTATAGATGCATAGCTAAGTCGATAAAACGCCGCGGACTGGTCGAGTCGTCGGCCGATAAGGTCACTTGTCGATTCAGCGACAGATTCCGCGTCCTGAATTCGCCGCTTAGCCCGCTTGGCCGGGCGCGCCGATCGCCGAACAACCTCCTCACAGGTCTCCTCCGAAAGCCGATGCCGCTCCAATCCAGTACGACTCTGTTTCTGGATATATGCAACTGCGGGTATAGCTGTTCAGCCAGTTAATACTGAAACGGTAGAACGATAAATCGATATAGAAGCTAGTGCCTTCATAAGTATGTTTCCGGCGCGTGGGTAACGGGTGGGTATCGGCCGGGTGCCATATATTCATCGCGCCAGTCGAGGCAGGCAACGAGATGACGGTGAGGTAGGCATGCCCGTACGGGCCATTCGCGGCGCGATCCAGATCGATGCCGACGATCGGGAGGAGATACTGCGGGGTGCGTCTGAGTTGGTGACAGCCGTGCTGGAGCGCAACTCGGTCGAGACCGACGATCTGATCAGCGTCTTGTTCACGGCGACTCCGGACCTCACCGCTGAGTTTCCCGCGTACGCGGCGCGATTGCTCGGGCTCACCGACGTACCGCTGATGTGCGCGTGCGAGATCGCCGTCCCGAATGCGATGCCGCGGGTGCTTCGGCTGCTTGCCCACGTCGACACCGAGCTGAGTCGATCCGAGATCCGCCACGTCTATCTGGGCGGCGCAACCGCCTTACGGACGGACTTGCCCCAGTAGTGGCCCGCCCTGACGACCGAAATTCTTGGGTCGCTTGGAAGGGTTCGCGGCTGAGGCTCATTGCCACCTGTCAAGATTTCCCGTGACTCGGTCTCACTCTTCACCCGAGGTCGAGCTCAGTGCGCGGCCGGGGCGTGCAGGCCGAGCTTCATATTCTGTTGGTGCTCACCCGAGCGGCAAAGGACGTTGACCGGCGCGAGGCGCCGTGGCGAGCGGCGCGCATGCGCCGGAACAGGGGCGTGGCCGGTGACCGAGCGGCGACTGGCCGGCGGAACGAACCCTGCGCCCGAGAACCCTGCCTCCGAGAACCTTGCCTCCGAGAACCCTGCCTCCGAGAACCCTGCCCCCGAGAACCCTGCCCCCGAGAGGCCGGGCACGACGAGCTTCCGCGGCGTGATCGCCATCGACGGCCCGTCGGGCACCGGTAAGTCGACCGTCGCTCGCGGCGTGGCCGCGCGACTGGGCCTTCGCTACCTCGACACCGGGGCGATGTACCGGGCGGCGACGTTGGCGGCCCTGCAGGCAGACGCAGATCTGGCGCGGGAGGAGCAAGTCATTGACGTGGTCTCTCGTACGGCGATCGACATATCGACCGACCCGGCCGCTCCCGGGGTCTGGCTCAACGGTCAGCGGGTCGACGCCGAGATCCGTTCGGCGTCGGTTACCACGGCGGTGAGCCCGGTGTCGGCGGTCGCCGCGGTTCGGGCACGCCTGGTCGCCGCGCAGCGCCGCCTGATCGGTGACGGCGCAATTGTCGTCGAGGGCCGCGACATCGCCACCGTTGTCTGGCCGCACGCCGAGGTCAAGATTTATGTCACTGCCGAGGAGTCGGTGCGCGCGCAACGACGCGCGGAGCAGCTCGGCGTGACCGACGTCAGCGGCGTCGCGACCGCGCTGGCCGATCGCGACCGCTTCGACTCCGCGCGAGCCGCCAGCCCACTGACCCGGGCCGCGACGGCCTTCGAATTGGACACCTCGGC
>JAFAWL010000187.1 GCA_019241805.1 Actinomycetota bacterium | reverse complement strand
CCGTTCTGCTGCTCGGCGCGCTGAGCGCGCTCGCCATCGTCATCGGGGGCGCCTTGGGCGGGCGCAGCGGGCTGATCATCGGGCTGGTCATTGCCCTGGGCGTGAACGGCTTCAGCTACTTCGCCTCCGACCGATTGGCGCTGAGTTCCATGCGCGCCCGGCCGGTCAGCGAGGCCGAACAACCAGTCATGTACGCGATCGTGCGCGAGCTTGCGACCCAGGCCCGGCAGCCGATGCCGCGGCTTTACGTGGCGCCGACCAACCAGCCCAACGCGTTCGCCACCGGTCGCAATCCGCGTCACGCCGCGGTGTGTTGCACCGAGGGCATCCTGCAGATCTTGGACCGCCGCGAGCTGCGCGCGGTGCTCGGGCACGAGCTGTCCCACGTCTACAACCGTGACATCCTGATCGCTTCGGTGGCCGGCGCCGTCGCCTCCGTGATCACGTTCATCGCCAACTTCGCGATGTTCTTCGGCGGCGGCAACGACCGCGACCGCAACATCGGCGCGGAATTGCTCATGATCTTCCTCGGTCCGCTGGCCGCCGGGCTCATTCAGATGGCGATCAGTCGCTCGCGTGAGTACCAGGCCGACCAGTCCGGCGCCGAGCTGTCCAATGATCCGTTGGCGCTGGCCAGTGCGCTACGAAAGCTGCAGGCCGGCACGGCCGCGCTCCCGTTGCCGCAGGCGCCCGGGCTGATGAACGCCAGCCACATGATGATCGCCAATCCGTTCCGGGGCCAGGGCGTCGGAAATCTGTTCTCGACGCACCCGCCGATGCCGCAGCGGATCGCCCGGCTCGAGGCGATGGCGAAGCAGGACCCGCGGTTCTGGCAGTGATCGTCGCGGCCGGTCGCGATCACCAGGCGGCGCGGCCGGCGGCGTGGGCCTCGGCCACCGCCATCACGTATTGCCCGTAGCTGGACTTGGCCAGCGCCGCGCCCAAACGGTGCGCCTGGTCGGCCGAGATGTAGCCCTGGACCAAGGCGATCTCTTCGAGGCAGGCGATGCGAACTCCCTGCCGGCGCTCCAGCACCTGGACGAACTCCCCGGCGTCGAGCAGCGAGTCGTGGGTGCCCGTGTCGAGCCAGGCGGTACCCCGACCGAGGTCGACCAGGCGCGCATCCCCGCGCGCGATGTAGGCGTTGTTGACGTCCGTGATCTCGAGTTCACCGCGAGGCGACGGGGCCAGCCCGGCGGCGATGTCGACCACGTCGTTGTCATAGAAGTACAAGCCGGTGACTGCGATATTCGACTTCGGCGCGGTCGGCTTCTCCTCGATCGAGATCAGCTGGCCGTGCTCGTCGGCCTCGGCCACACCGTAACGTTCCGGGTCGGCCACGTGATAGCCGAACAACAGGCAGCCGGAGTCGAGCAAGGCCGCGTCGGCCAGCTGGGTGCCGAGGCCCTGGCCGTAGAAGATGTTGTCGCCGAGGACCAAAGCGGCCGTGTCGGTGCCGACGTGGTCACGCCCGATGATGAACGCCTCGGCCAACCCGTTGGGTTCGGGTTGCGTGGCGTAACGCAGTGAGATGCCAAGCTCGGAACCGTCGCCGAGCAGGCGGGCGAACTGCTCCTGGTCGTGCGGCGTCGTGATGACGAGGATCTCGCGGATGCCGGCCAACATGAGCGTCGAGAGCGGGTAATAGATCATCGGCTTGTCGTAGACCGGAAGCAGTTGTTTGCTCACGGCCCGAGTGATCGGATGCAGCCGAGTTCCCGCACCCCCCGCCAGGATGATGCCTTTCATCGATAATTGGTGAACTGGAGCGCTACCCCGAGATCGGCGTTCTTCAGCAGTGAGATGACCGATTGCAGGTCGTCCCTCTTCTTGCCCGAGACCCGCAGTTGATCACCCTGAATCTGCGCCTGTACGCCTTTGGGACCCTCGTCGCGGATCAGCTTGCTGATCTTTCGCGCCTCGTCCTGGTCGATTCCCTGCTTGAGGGTTCCCGTGATCGTGTATTGCTTGCCCGACTGTTTCGGCTCGCCGGCGACGAGCGCCTTGAGGGAGATCGAGCGCTTGACGAGCTTCTCCTTGAAGACCTCGAGGGCGGCGCCGGCGCGTTCCTCGGTGTCCGCCCTGATGGTCACCCCAAGTTCGCCGGACCAGCTGATAGAGGCGTTCGTGCCGCGGAAGTCGAAGCGCTGCGCGACCTCTTTCGCCGCCTGGTTAAGGGCGTTGTCGACCTCCTGCCTGTCGATCTTGCTAACGACGTCGAAGGACGGATCGGCCACCAGGATCACCTTTCGTTCGCGCCCGCTTCTCCGGTCGGCCCCGCGGAGGCGGGACGGCCGGGCGCCGCGCGGGCAATGTTCGGACCGCCGACCCCGGCAGCCCGCCTCGACGGTATCGAAGCCGTTGGGTCAGCGGCGAGACCTGCGTGTAGTCTCTCCTACGCACCGTCGCCTGCGGGCGCCGGAGACCGAGTTGGTGCACGGCGGGTTGCCCGAGTGGTCAAAGGGAGCGGTCTGTAAAACCGTCGGCTCAGCCTACGTTGGTTCGAACCCAACACCCGCCACCACCTAGTTGAAGACGACCGTCTTGTTCTCGTGCACGATGACGCGGTCCTCCACGTGCCACGCCACCGCTCGCGCCAGGACTGCTCGTTCGACGAAGCGGCCGGCCCGTCGCAGATCGGCCACAGACTGCCGGTGATCCACGCGGGCGACATCCTGTTCGATGATCGGCCCCGCGTCGAGATCCTCGGTTACGTAGTGGGCGGTCGCGCCGATCAGCTTGACCCCGCGCTCGGCGGCCTTGCCGTAGGGATCGGCGCCCACGAACGCCGGCAGGAAGCTGTGATGGATGTTGATGGCCTGATTCGGGAACGCGGCGAGCAGGCGCCGGCTGACGATCTGCATGTAGCGAGCCAGGACCACCGTGTCGACCTCCCCGATCATAAGGTCCAACGCCCGGGCCTCCGCGTCGGCTTTAGTGGCCGGCGTCACCGGAATGTGATGGAACGGGATGCCCCAGACCCGCGCGACCGGCTCGAGGTCGCGGTGGTTGGAGATCACCATCCGGATGTCGGCCCGCAGGTCACCGGAGCGCTGCTGCCAGAGCAGTTCCTGCAGGGCGTGATCGGCCTTGGACACCATGATCGCCAGTCGCTTTCGCCTTGCGGCCGGTGTGAGCCGCCAGGTCATCCGGAATCGCGGAGCCAACTCGGAAAAGCCACTCTCTATCTCGCGTCGGCGGCGCTCGAAATCGCTGACGACGAACTCCACGCGCAAGAGGAATCGGCCGCCGACCGGATCGGTGGTGAATTGCTGGAAGTCGGTGATGTTGGCGCCGTGCCCGAACAGATAGCCGGTCACGGCTGCCGAAATGCCCGGCCCATCAGGACAAGAGACGAGCAGTCGGCCGACGTCGTTGTCCGAGATCGGATACGGAGCTTCGACGGACATCAACCGATCTCCCTGCGCGGCGTGAGCTTGGCCCCATGAACGTATCGGGGCCGACCGGCCGACCTCGAGCCCGGTGGCGCTTCGACGAGCGACGACCAGCCGAAGCGTTTGACATGATGGCGGCGTGGATCCGCGCGCGAAGCGGTGGTTCGCTGCCGCCACCACCCTCGCCGGCGACTGGCCGTTGGCGCGCGTGCTCACCGACAAGCGACGCAGCCGGCGACGCATCAGCGTGGTCATTCCTGCACGGAACGAGCAGGCGACGATCGGCGAGGTGGTCAGCCGGATCCGTCACGACGTGGTGGAGGCGGTGCCGCTGGTCGACGAGCTCGTCGTGATGGATTCGCTGTCCGTCGACGACACCGCCAGACGAGCGCGAGCGGCGGGTGCCCGCGTCTACAGCGTGGCTGAGGTCGCGCCGGAGTTCGGCGTGCAGGCGGGCAAGGGTGAGGCGTTGTGGAAGTCCATGTTCGTCACCACGGGCGATGTCGTCGTCTTCATCGACGCCGACCTGACCGAATGGGGCACGCATTTCGTCACCGGACTCGTCGGCCCGTTGCTCGCCGACGATCACGTCCGGCTGGTCAAGGGCTACTACGACCGGCTAACCGACGATCTGCCGGGCTCGACCGTCGCCGCGGGGGCGACCGCACCGGCGCCGCCACTCGAACCACAGGGAGGCCGGGTCACCGAACTGGTCGCGCGACCGTTGCTGGCTCTGCATTGGCCCCAGCTGGCCGCGGTCGTCCAGCCCCTGGCCGGTGAGTGGGCCATCCGCCGCGAGCTGTTCGAGTCGCTCTCGGTCCCCATCGGCTACGGCGTCGAGTTCGCCACGCTCCTGGACACCGTGAGCCAGCACGGATTGGAAGCATTGGCCCAGGTCGATCTGGGCCGCCGAGCGCATCGACACCAGAGCGTGCACGATCTCGGGGTGATGGCGACCGAGATTCTGGCCGTAGCGGCCCGCCGGCGCGAGACGACGGTGCCGGAACCCGTCGAGCTGGCGCAGTACTCCCGGGAGGACGACGGGTGGCGTACCCGGCCCGTGCCCGTGCGCGAGCGGCCGCCGATCCGCGACGCCGCGCGTGAGCGTCCGGCGTGACCCTGACGTTGCGGGGCCGCACGTTCACGGCCGGCCAGTTCGCCATCATGGCCATCGTCAACCGCACGCCCGACTCCTTCTTCGACAAGGGCAGTACGTTCGCCTTCGACGCCGCTCTCGAGCGGGTCGACCTGGTGGCTGCCCAGGGCGCCGATCTGGTCGACATCGGCGGAGTGAAAGCGGCACCCGGCGACGAGGTGACCGTCGCGGAGGAGATCGATCGCACGATCCCGCTGATCGAGGCCGTGCGCGCCCGGTATCCCAAACTGATCATCAGTGTCGACACCTGGCGCCACGAGGTCGCACAAGCGGCCTGCCGTGCCGGTGCCGACCTGCTCAACGACACTTGGAGCGGGGCCGACCCGCTGGTGGCCGAGGTAGCCGCGCGCCGCGGCGTCGGATTGGTGTGCTCGCACGTCGGCCGGGCCCGGCCGCGCACCCGCCCGCTGCGCGTCGCGTACGAGAACGTGACCGCGGACGCGATCGCCCGGACCACCGACTTGGCCGAACGGGCTGCTGCGCTGGGCGTGGCAAGGTCGGCCGTGCTGATCGATCCCACCCATGATTTCGGCAAGAACACCTACCACTCGCTGCAGCTCACGCGTGAGCTCGATCAGATGGTGGCGACGGGCTGGCCGGTGCTGGTTTCGCTGTCCAACAAGGACTTCGTCGGCGAGACGCTCGGCGGGCTGCCCGTCGGGGAGCGGCTCACCGGGACACTCGCCGCGACGGCGATCTGCGCGTGGCACGGCGCCCGGGTCTTTCGTGCCCACGACGTGCTGTTGACCCGTCAGGTGCTCGACATGGTGGCGAGCATCAAGGGCGACCGTCCGCCCGGACGGGCCATCCGCGGTCTCGCCTGAGTCGCCCGTCCGGCGCCCGCGCTACGGTGAGCGGTGTACCCGAATCGAGCCGTGACGTGAGCGCCCCGTCCGGGCGTCCCCGCCTGGTTGTCGGGATGACCGGTTCCAGCGCGCCCCAGTTGGGCGTCGCCCTGTTGCGCACGTTGCACCGACTGCACCTGGTCGAGACGCACTTCGTGCTGAGCCTGGGCGCCCGCCAGAGCTTGAAGCTCGAGGCGGGGCTGCTGCCGGACGATCTCCGGCCGCTCGTCGACGTCTGGTACGAGCCGGGCGATCTCGGGGCCGCGATCTCGTCGGGTTCCTTCGGCACGATGGGCATGGCCGTGGTGCCCTGCTCGATGCGCACGCTCGCGGCGATCGCCACCGGGAACTCCCAGGATCTGCTCACCCGGGCCGCCGACGTCACCCTGAAGGAGCGCCGGCCGCTGGTGTTGGCGACGAGGGAGACTCCGCTCAACCTCATCCACATCCGCAACATGGAGACGGCGACGCTCGCCGGGGCGACGATCCTGCCGCCGGTGCTGGCCTTCTATCACCGTCCGCAGACGATCGACGATCTGCTCGCGCACCTGGTGGGCAAGGTGCTCGACCAGTTCGGTCTGCCGCACCACACGTACCGCCGGTGGGGGGACAGCGCCGACTAGGTCGGACGCGTGGATTGAATTGTTCGATCGTCGCGCGGCGGATCACCAAGTGTTGCGCTGCGACTACCCCCGGTGCATACTTATTCCCAGCCCAGGTGGTCGTCCCCCCGTGCGACCACCTGGGCTTCTTGCTGCCCGTCAGATCTTGTCCCGATCGGCCGTTCAGCGCTCCGGGCGGCGACCGATCTTGCTGCCCAGCCACACGAGCGGGTCGTACTTGCGGTCGACGACGCGCTCCTTCATCGGGATCAACGCGTTGTCGGTGATCTTGATGTGCTCCGGGCAGACCTCGGTGCAGCACTTGGTGATGTTGCAGAAGCCCAGACCGAACTCCTCCTGGGCGGCGTGCTGCCGGTCCTTGGCGTCCAGCGGGTGCATGTCGAGTTCGGCAATGCGCATGAGGAAACGCGGGCCGGCGAAGGCCTTCTTGTTCTCCTCGTGGTCGCGCACGACGTGGCAGGTGTCCTGGCACAGGTAGCACTCGATGCACTTGCGGAACTCCTGCGAGCGCTCGACGTCTACCTGGGCCATCCGGTACTCGCCCGGCTGCAGGTTCTTGGGCGGGGCGAACGCGGGCACCTGACGCGCTTTCTCGTAGTTGAACGAGACGTCGGTGACGAGGTCCTTGATCACCGGGAACGCGCGCATCGGCGTAACCGTGACCGTCTCGTCCTCGGCGAAGGTCGACATGCGCGTCATGCACATCAGCCGCGGCCGGCCGTTGATCTCGGCGCTGCATGAGCCGCACTTGCCGGCCTTGCAGTTCCAGCGCACGGCCAGATCGCCGGCCTGGGTCGCCTGAAGGCGGTGGATGATGTCGAGGACGACCTCGCCCTCGTTCACCTCCACCTGGAAGTCGCCAAGGTCGCCGCCCTCGGCGTCACCGCGCCACACGCGGAAGTGGGCCGTGTAGCTCACGTCAGGCCTCCTTGCTCGGAAGCTGCGCGAGCTCCTCGTTGGTCAGGTACTTCGACAGTTCGTCCGTCTCGAACAAGCCGATCAGATCCTCCCGCATGGAGACCATCGGTTGCTGCACGACGTCGACGGATCCGCTGGGTTGCAGCGAGCAGATCAGGTTGACCTGGCGCCACTGCGAACTCATCTCCGGGAAGTCGTCGCGGGTGTGACCGCCACGCGACTCCTCGCGAATCAGCGCGGCGCGCGCCACGCACTCGCTGACGGCGAGCATGTTGCGCAGGTCCAGCGCCAGGTGCCAGCCTGGGTTGAACTGACGGTGACCCTCGACCGCGACGTGCTGGGCCCGCGCCTTGAGATCGTCCAGGGTTTTAAGCGCCTGCTCCATCTCGTCGGCCTTACGGATGATGCCGACCAGGTCGTTCATCGACTGTTGCAGTTCCTGATGCAGGGTGTACGGGTTCTCGCTGGCGTCGACCCCGGCGGCGTCGAAGGGCGCCAGCGCCGACTTGGCCGCCTCGTCGATCTGCGCGTCGGTGACGGCCGGGTACTCACCGCCCAGCGCGCTGACGTACTCCGCCGCGCCCACGCCGGCCCGCCGTCCGAAGACCAGCAGGTCGGACAACGAGTTGCCACCCAGCCGGTTCGAACCGTGCATACCGCCGGCCACCTCGCCGGCGGCGAACAGACCCGGCACCCGGGCCGCGGCCGCGGTGTCGGGGTCGACCTCGACCCCGCCCATGACGTAGTGGCAGGTCGGACCGACCTCCATCGGCTCGCTGGTGATGTCGACGTCGGCCAGTTCCTTGAACTGGTGGTGCATCGAAGGCAGTCGCCGCAGGATCTCTTCCGCGCTGCGACGCGAGGCGATGTCGAGGAACACACCGCCGTGCGGTGACCCGCGGCCGGCCTTCACCTCGGAGTTGATCGCCCGGGCGACCTCGTCACGGGGCAGCAGCTCCGGCGGCCGCTTGTTGTGGTCAGGGTCGGTGTACCAGCGGTCGCCCTCCTCCTCGGTCTCGGCGTACTGGCCGCGAAAGACCGAGGGGACGTAATTGAACATGAACCGCTTGCCGTCGGAGTTGCGCAGCACTCCGCCGTCGCCGCGCACCGACTCGGTGACCAAAATGCCCTTCACCGAGGGTGGCCAGACCATGCCGGTCGGGTGGAACTGGACGAACTCCATGTTCAGCAGGGTGGAACCCGCGCGCAGCGCCAGCGCGTGACCGTCGCCGGTGTACTCCCACGAATTGGAGGTGACCTTGAACGACTTTCCTATGCCGCCGGTGGCCAGGATCACGGCCGGTGCGCGGAAGAGCACGAACCGGCCCGACTCACGCCAGTAGCCGAAGGCGCCGCTGATACGGCCGCCGTCGTCCTTGAGCAGCTCGGTGATGGTGCACTCGGCGAAGACCTTGAGCTTGCCGTCCGAGGCCGGGCCGCCCTGTCCGTCGTCCTGCTGCAGCGAAACGATCTTTTGCTGCAGCGTGCGGATGAGCTCCAGTCCGGTGCGGTCGCCGACGTGGGCCAGGCGCGGGTATTCGTGGCCACCGAAGTTGCGCTGGCTGATCTTCCCGTCGACCGTCCGGTCGAACAGGGCGCCGTAGGTCTCCAGCTCCCAAACCCGTTGCGGAGCCTCCTTGGCGTGCAGTTCGGCCATCCGCCAGTTGTTCAGGAACTTGCCGCCGCGCATCGTGTCGCGGAAGTGAACCTGCCAGTTGTCGTTGCTGTTGACGTTGCCCATCGACGCGGCGATTCCGCCCTCGGCCATGACGGTGTGCGCCTTGCCGAACAACGACTTGCAGATGACGGCCACCCGCATACCGGCCTCGCGGGCGGCGATAGCGGCCCGCAGTCCGGCGCCGCCGGCGCCGATGACGATGACGTCGTAGTTGTGCTTCTCGGTCTCGGTCACTACGTCTGCCTCAGTTCACGATTCGCGGGTCGCTGAACGCACCCGACGCCACGAGGGCGATGTATCCGTCGGTCAACATCAGGGTGGCCAGCGTCGTCCAGGCGAGCTGCATGTGCTTGGCGTTCAACTTCGAGACGAACGTCCAGGCGCGGTATCGCAGCGGGTGCGCGGAGAAGTGCCGCAAGCGGCCGCCGGTGATATGCCGGCAGGAGTGGCACGAGACGGTGTAGGCCCACAGCAGGACCACGTTGGCGACCATGATGATCGTGCCCAGGCCGAGGCCGGGATCGCCGTCCTTGCCGGTGAAGGCGCGGATCGCGTCATATGTGTTGACCAGCGAGATCAGTACCGCGACGTAGAAGAAGTAGCGGTGGGCGTTCTGGAAGATCAGCGGAAAGCGGGTCTCGCCCGAGTACTTCGCGTGCGGCTCGGCGACGGCGCAGGCCGGCGGCGACTGCCAGAACGAGCGGTAGTACGCGCGCCGGTAGTAGTAGCAGGTCAACCGGAACCCGAGAAGGAACGGCAGCACGATCAGCGCCAGCGGCAGGAACGGCGGGAAGTGGCCGAACCAGGTGCCGAAGTCGCGCGCGTCCTTCGGGCACGACGCCGTGACGCAGGGCGAGCTGAACGGCGACAGGTAGTGGTACTGCTGGACGAAGTAGGCCCGCTGGCTCGCCGTTCGGATCAAGGCGTAGATCACCCAGATCGACAGGAGGCTGACCGTGATCACTGGTGCCTGCCACCAGCGATCCGTTCGTAACGTGCGGGCGGCGATCCGGGCGCGTCCCGGTGTCTGAACGCCGGTCACCGGCCGACCTCCGTCGTTGCGGCCACGACGTCGTGGGCCAGTGTTGCCGATTGCGCCATACCCAACTCCTGCCCAACTCCTGTGTCGGGGTGCCGATCGCCGGGATATCCGGTCAACGGGGAGCCGGCCGGTGAACACCGGCCAAACTCCGCACTGAGTCTCGTACGGCGAAGAGGTGTTGCCAAGGTCGGCTACAGCACACTTCGGGCCGCGCTCGCGGGCCGATCTCTGGCGAAATCGAGCCTGGAGGTCGTGTAAGCTCGTGGGTCGGCGTGACCGCCGGCGGCCAATTCGCCCGGCGTCAGCGCCAGCCCACGAAAAGGCCCCCTTAGCTCAGTCGGCAGAGCGTCTCCATGGTAAGGAGAAGGTCTACGGTTCGATTCCGTAAGGGGGCTCTGCCCGATCGGCGATTCGTCCTGATCGACGATCGACCAGGGCGGGGTAGCTCAGTCTGGCAGAGCAAGCGGCTCATAATCGCTGTGTCGCCGGTTCAAATCCGGCCCTCGCTACCGGCGCCGACCGGCGTGGAACACCTCCCACCCGTAGCGCGTTGACAGCACGGCAACACCGAAACATCCGGCACCGAATTCTCCGAGAGGCACGACCGTGGCAGCCACCGACGTCCGTCCGAAGATCACCCTGGCGTGTCAGGAGTGCAAGCACCGCAACTACATCACCAAGAAGAATCGGCGCAATGACCCCGATCGCTTGAGTCTGCAGAAGTTCTGTCCGAACTGCGGCAAGCACACCGAGCACCGCGAGACGCGCTGAACATTCCATCGTTTCGAGGGCCCCGACCACGCCGGTCGGGGCCCTCGGCGTTTGGGCGGCGATCCGTGGAGGGGATATTGTCGAATTCGTTCCGTTCGTTACAGATCGCGAGCCGCGCGGTCCCTCGTCCGGGAGCGGTCCGTCGTCTCGCAGCGGTCCGTTGTCGCCCGAACTTTGCGTCGGTTACGTGGGCTGTTGCCGGCGTTGACGAGGGCCCGAGCGTGGGCAACGCGCGCAAAGTCGCGCACCTCGCGGTGGGCCGACCGGCCGGACGGCGCTCGTGTGAAAGGCTCGCAACGGTCGGCGTGATCGGGCCGGCCGTGACATCCGCCGGACAGGAGTAGCCCGACATGCCGTTGGACGAGTCGTTCGTCGGACGCGTCTATCCGCCCACCCGCCCCTACGAGGTCGGCCGCGAGAAGATCCGCGAGTTTGCGGACGCGGTCGACGACCCGAACCCGATCTATCGGGACCCTGCCGCCGCACGCGCGGCCGGGCACGACGACGTGATCGCCCCACCCACCTTCGCGATCAT
>JAFAWL010000166.1 GCA_019241805.1 Actinomycetota bacterium | reverse complement strand
GCACTCTCGATGGCACAGGCAGCCAAGAACTCCGGGGGCCTGGTCATCGTCCAGGTCGAACGCACCACCACCCAGCACGTCCTGTCCCCCCGCGAGGTCAAGATCCCCGGCCTGCTCGTCGACGCCGTCGTCGTCAGCCCACCCGAGGAGCACCAGCAGACCTTCGCCGAGACCTACAACCCCACCTACACCGGCGAAACCCGCGCGGCGACCACCGCGCTTCGACCCCTACCACTGGACCCGCGCAAGGTCATCGCCCGACGCGCGGCGATGTTCCTGCGACCCAACGCCATCGTCAACCTCGGCATCGGTGTGCCCGAGGGAATCGCGTCCGTGGCCGGCGAGGAAGGCATCCTCGACCAGATCACGCTGACCGTGGAAGCCGGAGGCATCGGAGGCATCCCAGCCGGTGGCCTGAGCTTCGGCGCCACCACCAACGCCCAAGCCATCATCGACCAGCCCTACCAATTCGACTTCTACGACGGCGGCGGCCTGCACCAAGCGTTCCTCGGCATGGCCCAAGCCGACGCCCCCGGCAACGTCAACGTCAGCAGGTTCGGCACCCGCATCGCCGGCCCGGGCGGCTTCATCAACATCAGCCAATCCGCCCGCGAGGTCTACTTCCTCGGGCTGTTCCGCGCCGGCGCGACCATGGCGATGGCCGACGGCGGCATCCGCATCGTCGAGGAGGGACCGGGATGCAAGTTCCTCGACCACGTCGATCAGATCACCTTCAGCGGCGAGCAGGCGCGTGAGCGCGGCCAGACGGTCTACTTCATCACTGAGCGATGCGTTCTCCGGCTCACCGACAGCGGTCTCGAGCTCATCGAGATCGCACCAGGACTCGACCTCGACGAGCACGTGCTCAACATGATGGGGTTCCGTCCACGCGTCGCGGAAGATCTCACCACCATGGATCCCGCCCTCTTCCGCCCCGAGCCGATGGGACTCGCGGACCGACCACCCCTTCCCCTGGGCGAGCGCTTCCCCTACGACCCCGAGCAGAACATCCTCTACTGCAACTTCGAGGGGCTGACCCTGTCGACCGAAGAAGACGCCGCGGAGCTCGCGACCCGGCTCGACGCACGGTTCCGCAGTATCGGCCAACGCGTACACGTCATCGTCAACTACGACAACTTCGACGTCCTGCCGCCAGCAGCCGGGCGGTTCTTCGCCATGGTCGAGCACAACGAGCGCTACAGCCTGTCCCGCACCAGGTACTCGACCAACGCCTTCTTCCGCCGCCGGCTGGGTGCCCAGTTCACCGCCGCGAGCCTCGACCACCGCCTTTACGGCAGCTTCGCCGAGGCCCGCGCGGACATCACCACGACAGACAAGACATTACCGCGTCCAAGTAGTTGACAATCTCGTCGCCGTATTTGTCGAAGCGCTCTTATGCCACCGACGTTCCGCGGGACGCTGATCGGCTGGCAGCTGTCGCGATGACCTCGGCGAGTCGAACTCCGCCGTCGAGGACCCGACACGCCGCCTCGTCTCCACGGCGACGGCGATGGCGTTGTCCCGTCGCTGTGCCGCTCATCCACCGCATGGGGTCACGGCCGGACTTGGTTGAGCGCTTGTCGTCAACGCCGTTGCCGTTCGTCGAGGTCGACGCCGACCCGTGGTGCTTCATTCACGGGCTCGTCGCGCCGCCGCGCCGACGCTGCTCAAACACGTTCTGAAGTGGTCGAGATCGGCGTGACGTGCGCTTTTGAGCCGCCTGAGAGACTCCAAGTCGACGATCGCGGCCATGACCACGGGGCCTGCGGCCGTCCCGGTGGTGCTCGACGTCGGCACGGATCGGCTCGCGTTGCGCGAGGACCCGGATCGAGAGGCAACCATGACGACCGAAGACAGGAGCACGTCGGTGTTCCTCACCGGCGGCGCCAACGCGGTCGGCCGGGCGCTCGCCGCCGATCTGGCCCGCCACGGGGTGCAGATCTACGTGATCGACATCGACGACGACGGGGGACGGTCCTGCGTGGAGGACATCACCGCGTCAGGCGGGATGGCCGCGTATCGGCACGCCGACGTCCGCGACGAGTCGCAGGTGTGTGCGGCTGTCGAGGACATGGTCGACCGCTACGGGCGTATCGACGGGGCGGTCAACAACGCGGGGGTGGAGGCGCCATGCGCCCTGATCGACGCCGACGTCGCCACGCTCCGCGAGGTTCTGGAGACCAACCTGGTGGGCGTCTTCCTGTGCCTCAAGCACGAGGCGCGCGCCATGCGCAGGCAGGCGACGGGCGGATCGATCGTCAACGTGTCCTCCGTGACGAGCGGGCTGACGGCGGCGCCCGACAACGGGCTGTACGGC
>JAFAWL010000154.1 GCA_019241805.1 Actinomycetota bacterium | reverse complement strand
GCGTTGCCCGCCCTGACCTGGATGCCCGAGGCACAGGGCGGCACCGGAGTGGATCAATCGGCGTACACGCTCGATCGAATCCTCGCCGGCGACCAGGACCAGTACATCTACCAGTGGGCCGCACAAGTCGTGCAGGCCGGCCTGCCGCTGGTCCTGCGGTTCGCGCACGAGATGAACGGCTCGTGGTATCCGTGGAGCGCAGGCTTGTCGGAGATCAAGTCCGGCGACTCGAAGCTGAGGCTGGACAACACGCCCGCCAAGTTCGTCGAGGCATGGCAGTACGTGTGGAACATTTTCCAGAGCGTCGGTGCCAACGACTACGTGATCTGGGCGTGGACGCCGGTCACGGCTCTGTGCTCGACCCACAGCCCGGGCGCGGGGAACTGCGGCGCGTCGTACACGACCTACGCCGAGGATTACCCAGGAGACGCCTACGTCGACTGGGTCGGAGTCTCGACCTATGCCTCCGGATCAGCGTCGAAATTCACGTTCTCCGGCACCTTCCAAACGTCGTTCAAGGCGCTGGCCGCCGTGAGCGGCAAGCCCGTGTACGTGGCGGAGACAGGGGCGGCCCAACGAATCACCACAGCGGGGCCGACGAATAACACCTTTGCCAGCGCCGTGGACCAAACCGCTCTGAAGGTCCAGTGGACGTCGCAGGCACTGCCCGGATTCCTGGCGCAGGGCCAAGGTGGCGCCAACGACTACCTGCGGCCCGGACAACACGTGATCGGGTTCGTGCTCTTCGACAACTACGTGCCCGACGTTCACACGGTCTCGCAACACCTCAGCGTCGGGACCCAGTCGCTGTTGTCGGAGACCGACTGGCGGCTGGACTCCTCCCCGGAGGCGTTGGCCGCTTTCCGGGCCGCCGTCGCCGACCCGCGCTACATCGGCGGCCTCATGCCGATCGCGTTGCCCACGAGCTGGCCCGACCCGAGCCTGATCCGCTGGCCGGTCGTGTCGGCGGCACCGACGACCTCGGCCACCAGCGCGCCGACCACGCCCAGCACCCCCGTCGGCACCCCCTCGCTGAGCGCGGGAGCCGGCGCGGCGTCCACCCCGTCCTCCTCGTCGAAACCGGCGTCGTCGTCGAAACCGGCCACGTCGTCGAAACCGGCCACGTCGTCGAAGCCGGCGTCGTCGTCGGCCGCTCCGTCGTCCCCCACGCACTGATATGCGTCTGCAACAAGGGTCGCGCGCCAACACCCGAGTGATCATCGCGGTGATAACGGTCGCGCTCGGGGCCGTCGCGTGGATCATCTACGGATCGCCGAAGCCCGCGCACAAACAAGCGGCGCACACGCGCATCGTTACCGTCGACGAGACCATGCCGAGCAAGGGGCACACGGTCAGCACGGCGCCGGAGCACACGCCGACGACCCCGCACGTGGTCGTGACCTCGGTGTCGGTAAGTCGAGCGCCCCGGGCGGGGGCGAGTGGCCCGGGCGGCCCCGTCAGCTGCGACTCGTTCCAGTGGCAACAGGACGCTCAGTCCGCTTACCTCGCGGATCTGAGCGATCCGAACGCGCTCGACGGCCCGGCCGGTCCGAACAACGGCAACGGACTTGCCTGCGACGACCTGCCCACGGACCCGAGCCGGCCCAAGTCCGGTCCGGTCGACCCGTTCACCTGGCCGGCGCCGGCTCCGGTGTCCAAGGCGGCCGTGCTCAACCCCACCAAGCGGTACTTCGGGGTGGCTGCGGACGGCATGCCGAACGATCCCTCGCTCTTCGACACTGAAGATCAGGAGCTCGGCCAGGCCCCGAGCATGGTCGAATGGTTCCAGAACTTCGGCGACGCCTACCCGTACTCCAAGGTTTACTCCGCTTGGCAGCGTGGCGCGGTGCCGGTGGTGACCTGGATGTCGGCGCCGGGCAACTACGCGCAGATTGGCGACCTGTCCAGCTATTCGTTGACGAATATCGCGAACGGCAGTCAGGACGCATACCTCAAGACCTGGGCCGCGAACATCGCGGTCCAGAAGCTGCCGGTCGTCATCCGCTTAGATCACGAGGTTAACGGCAACTGGTACCCGTGGTCGCTGGGGTGGTCGAAGCAGGGGATCACCGGCAACACGCCGACCGCTTACGTCTCGGCGTGGCGGCACGTCTGGAACATCTTCCAGTCCTACGGCGCGAACAACTACGCCATCTGGGCCTATGTACCGTCGCGCCTGGACACGTTAGGTTCGTACGGCACCGGGCAGTCGCAAGCACAGCTGATCGCGGCGAGCTACCCCGGCGACGCCTACGTTGACTGGATCGGAATGGACGGCTATCAGTACAACCCGGCTGAGTCGACGAGCTATGCGCAGACGTTCTCGGCAACGATGGCGGCGCTGACGAGCGTGTCCGGAAAACCGTTCCTGGTCGCCGAGATGGGCTCGGCCGAGCAGCCTGGAACCGTCAAGCCGGACTGGTTGACGCAGACGATCACCGGCCTGGCGGGCAACCCGCGCGTTGTCGGCGCGATATATTTCGACAACGACGTCACCGGGGTGCACTACATCGACGGCAATGCGGTCCATACCAACTGGAAGAT
>JAFAWL010000075.1 GCA_019241805.1 Actinomycetota bacterium | reverse complement strand
CCGCGCGCGCGGCGGTACGAGTCTGCTGATCACGAAGCCGGCCCCGAGCGTTACCGGGACCAATACGCCGTCGTGAAGCACGACGGCACCCACGAGCCACTTGGCCAACTGGGCCGGGTGATCGTCCCGCTGGTCGGTCAGCACCAGGTACGCGCCGTAGCCGATGCCTGCGATCCCTACGGCCGCGAGCCCGACGCGCAACCGCAATACGAATCGATCTCCGCTGCTCATAGGATCCGCACCTCGTTTAGCCACTTGGTGTTGAGCACGCCGGCCCGATCCGGCGCGATTAGCCGGACGGGATAACCGTGATCAAGCGTCAGTCGCTCGCCATTCAAATGAGTCGCGAGCAACGCCTGCGACAACTGTGGGCCGCTGATCGTGGAATTTCCGAACGGGCCTCTTCGCTGCAGCGATGAGACGAGGACGCGTGAGCGCACCGAGCCACCGGCTCGCTCGACGAGATCGAGCAGGCGTACACCCTTCCAGCGCGCCGACACACTCCACCCTTCGACACACGCGAGGGGTAACTCTCGTTCAGCGGTGGCCAGTGCGAGCAACTCCTCGACACTAAGCTCGAAGGCGTCGGGTCCCGCGACGTTTAGCCGGTAGCCCATCGAATTGGCGAGATCCACGACATCGGCCTGCGCGGCGGTGCGGTTGATCGGTACCTTCAGCGGACCCCGGCTTGGCCGTCGGGGGGCGAGCAGGGCTAGTGGTTCGAGCGGCGAGACGGTCTGACCGACCGTCGTGACCACCACGGTGCCGACACCGGCCGCCGCGGCCAGCAGCAGGCCCCGCCGGCTCAGACCGCGGGCCGGCAGTCGCTGATCGTTACGCAGCGGCGTCGCAAGTCCTTGCCGGATTACGGGCAGCTTCACGGCGACGTGCAAGAGCAGCGAGCCGAACACTACGTAGGCGAGCGCGTAGTGAACGGGCACGAAGCTCCATGGCCACGGATACCAGTTCAGGATGTTAAACAATCCGGTGAACAGTTCGAGCAGCGCGGCGCTAACGAACAGTCCGATCGAGAGGCGCTCGATAGCGGTGACGATCGAACGGGCCGGTGGCCACGCGAACAGCCGAGGGTAGACCGTCCACAATTTGACGAGCAGCAGTGGAATCGCCGCGATCCCCGTCATGACGTGCAGGCCTTGCGTCACCCGATAACCCCACGCGGGCGAGGCGGGTTCAGGCAACCATCGCCACGGCCCGTATTGGTAATGGCTGAGCAGTCCGGTGACGAAGCATACGGTGAAGAAAACCCCCAGAACGCGCCCGACCCGCGCCGTCACGGCCGGATGGTGCAGCACGCTGCGAAATTGAGGCCACCAACGCGGGGGGTCGCTGTCGGACAGCTGAGCTAGCCGGACCCGGAGGGACATCGGCGCTTCCTATCGACGTCGGGCCGGCTTTTCGCCGCTGCAGGCGGTACACCACCCGGTCAGGAATTCGTTGAAACCGTCGCCACGGTTCCCATCCTTGGCGAAACCGTTGATTTGGTCGATCACGAAACTGCGCGGGGATGAACGCGCCGCGAGTGACGGACGCGTCAGGTGGTGGCGGCCAACTCGGCCAGGCCATCGGCGAAGTCCACCGCCGGCCGCCAGCCCAGTTCAGCGCGCACGCGGGCGGAGTCGGCCGTGATGTGACGGACATCGCCGAGTCGGTATTCCCCGGTCGTGACTGGCGCCGGGCCCCCGACCGCGGCGGCGAGAGCCGTGGCCATGTCAGCGACGGTCCGGGGCGTGCCGGATCCTACGTTGAAGGCTCGCACGCCGGTCTCGTGCTGCTCTAGCGCGTCGACGGTCGCGGCGGCCACGTCGCGGACGTGTACGAAGTCGCGTCGCTGGCCACCGTCCTCGAACACGCGCGGTGGTTCGCTCCGTCGCAGGGCCGAGAGAAAGATCGCGGCGACGCCGGCATACGGAGTGTCCCGAGGCAGCCCGGGGCCGTAAACGTTGTGGTAACGCATGAAGGCTGCCGATGCTCCGCTCGTCTGCGCCCAGGCTGCTGCGTAGAGCTCCTGCGCGAGCTTGCTCGCGGCGTAGGCGTTGCGTGGGTCCGTGGGCGCCATCTCGTCGATCGTGGCGGGCGTCAGCGGCTGACCGCACTTTGGGCACGGCGGTTCGAATCGGCCTGAGCGCAGTTGCTCCTCGGAACGAGCGCCGGGCGCCACGTCACCGTGTTCGGCGCAACGGGCGAGGCCTTCGCCGTAGACGACCATCGACGACGCCAGGACGAGGCGGGTAACGCCCCGGCGGGCCATCGCGGCGAGCAAGACCGCCGTACCGAGATCGTTCGACCCGGCATAGTCGGGGTGATCCTGCGCATCGATGCCGAGGCCGACCTTGGCGGCGAGGTGGCACACACCCTGGACGTCGCGCAGGGCCCTCTCGACCGCATCGGCGTCACGGACGTCGGCCTGCACCAGTTCTCCGGCGGGCACGACGGGGTGCTCGCGGTGGACGTCCGGGCGCAGGGAATCCAGCACGCGCACGTCGTGCTCGCGTGCGAGCAGGCAATTCCACACGGCCCGCCCGATGAAGCCGGCACCACCTGTCAGCAGAACGCGCATAGCGCCATCCTGCCCCAAGCCACTACGCGATCAATCCGAGCCGGCGATGGTGCAACTCGAACCGGGCATGATCATGGCGACTGCTCGCACCGGCGAATTTATGGATACGGGCGCACACTGGTTCGATGGCTCTTGCCCCCGGCCGCGGTCCGGTCCGAGCGTGGCCCGTGGCCATCAAATACTGGCGCTGGCTCGCCGTGCTGGCGGCGACGGCCGTACTCGTCTCGTTGCCGGCGGTCGCCGCCGACTTGCCCGTGTCACGCAGCACCATGTCGGCCGAAGATCTGCTTTCGCGTATTGAGCACTCCGGCGAGGTTCCCTACTCCGGCTACGCCGAGTCCGACGGTGGGCTGAATCTGCCCGTCAGCGGTCAGTTCAGTTCGATCAGCAACCTGTTTAGTGGCACGACGCAGCTGCGTGTGTGGTACCGCGGCGCCACGTCGTGGCGGGTCGATACGGTCGGGGTGTTCGGCGAGAGTGACCTGCACGATACCGTCGACGGGCTCTGGACGTGGGATTACGAATCGAACTCGGCCGTGCTCGATTCGAGTCCGCAGGACGTGCGTGCCCGCCTGCCTCGGGCCGACGATCTGCTCCCGGCCCCACTTGCGCGGCGTGTGCTTTCCGGTGTGAGCTCCGGTTCGGTAGAGCGCATCTCTGACGAACGGATCGCTGGCCACACCGCCGTAGGCCTGCGGTTGCATGCACCGCAGCAGCAGTCGACGATCGACCACGTCGACGTGTGGGCGTTGCCGGCCACGGGCCTGGCACTGCGGGTGACCGTCTGGGAGCACAGCAGTGCGACGCCGGCGCTCGACACCTCGATGCTCGACGTGTCGACCGATCGGCCCTCGGTCGATACGGTCGCCTTCAACCCACCGCCCGGAGCGCGGATCAGAACCGAACCGGCACCCGATCTCGTGTCTCTAGTCGATCGGCTTGGGCGCGACCGTACGCC
>JAFAWL010000439.1 GCA_019241805.1 Actinomycetota bacterium | reverse complement strand
GCGACCGGCCAACTCGGGCGGACGCACCCGGCGGGCGGCGAGCAATCGACGCTCTCGAACGATCGCGGCACCGACGACGACCTGCATCGCCGTAGTCTCGCCGATGGGCATCAGGTGATCCGAATCCTCGCCGTCGAGTCGCCACGTGTGATGCAATCGCAGCCATGTACCTGGCATCGACACCGGCCGCGAATGCCGTTCTCGAACAAGACCCATTGGCCCTGCTGCTCGGCATGATGCTTGATCAGCAGATCCCGATGGAGAAGGCGTTCACCTCGCCTTCCGTATTGCGTGATCGCATCGGGCGAGACCTCGACGCCGCCGAGCTCGCGACCTGGGATCCAGCCGCGTTCGAGGAAATATTCGCCACCCCACCGGCACTGCATCGTTTCCCGGTCGCCATGGCCAAACGCGCCCAGGTGCTCTGTGCGATCGTCGCTGACAAGTACGGCGGTGATGCCGCCGCGATCTGGACGACGGCGAAGTCCGGCAACGAGCTCGTCTCTCGCGTGGCCGAGCTGCCGGGGTTCGGCGCGCAGAAGGCGCGAATCTTCACGGCGCTCGTGGGAAAGCAACTCGCCGTCCGCCCGCGCGGCTGGCGCGAAGCCAGCGAACCCTACGGTCGGGGCGGCACATTCGCCTCGGCGGCCGATGTCGTCGACCAGTCGTCGCTGACGAAGGTGAAGGCCTACAAGCGTGAGCAGAAGGCGCTGGCCAAGGCAGCCGACCAGTGACCGTGCTCGTCACCGGGATCGGCGAGATGGCCACCCAGGACGACGAGCTCGGTGAACTGTCCGACGCAGCGATGATCGTCGACGGCTCGGCGATCGGCTGGATCGGATCGAGACGAGACGCACCGGCCGCGGACGAACGCGTCGACCTCGGTGGTCGGGCCGTAGTACCGGGCTTCGTCGACTCGCACGCGCACCTGGTCTTCGCCGGTGACCGTACCGCTGAGTTTGCCGCGCGCATGGCCGGAAGTACCTACGCGGCAGGGGGAATCCGGACGACCGTGGCTGCCACGCGCGCGGCCAGCGACGATCAATTGCGGAGCAACCTCGAGCGACTGGCGGGTGAGCTGCTGAGCGCCGGCGTGACCACATTCGAGTGCAAGTCCGGCTACGGGCTCGACGTCGACACCGAACAGCGGTCACTGCGTCTGGCCGGTGCGCTGACCACCGAGTCGACTTTCCTCGGCGCGCATGTCGTCCCGGAGGGCATCGAGCGCGACGCCTACGTCGAGCTGGTCAGCGGCGCCATGCTCGATGCCTGCGCCCCCTACGCGCGCTGGGTGGACGCGTTCTGCGAGCGCGGCGCGTTCGACGTCGACGAGGCACGCACCGTGCTGGTCGCAGGCCTCGCGCGTGGGCTCGGTGCGCGAGTGCACGCCAATCAGCTCACCGAAGGCGGCGGAGTGCGACTGGCCGTCGAGCTCGGCGCGGCCAGTGCGGATCACTGCACCCATCTGTCCGACGGTGACGTCGACGCGTTGTCCGGATCGGCAACGGTGGCCACGTTATTGCCGCTGGCCGAGTTTTCCACCAGATCCCCGTATCCGGATGGCCGGCGGCTGCTCGACGCCGGCGTCCAGGTCGCGCTGGCCACCGACTGCAATCCCGGCTCGGCCTACTCGACCTCGATGCCGCTCGCGATCGCGCTCGCCGTTCGTGAGATGCACCTGACGCCCGCTGAAGCGGTACGCGCGGCGACGGCTACCGGTGCACGAGCACTTCAGCGAGCGGACATCGGCATCCTCGCCGTCGGCCGCCGCGCCGACTTCGTCGTACTCGACGCGCCGTCATACGTGCACCTGGCCTATCGACCGGGGGTCCCACTGGTGAGCCAGGTCTGGCGTGCCGGCGTTCGCGCCGTCTGACCGGATCGCGTCGCCGTCACGGATCGACCCGGGTACGCAGCAGGCAGAACTCGTTGCCTTCCGGATCAGCCAACACGTACCAGCTCACCGGCTCCGGTGCTTCGCTCTGACCGATCTCGATTCGCTGAGCACCCAGCCCGACCAGCCGATCGAGTTCGGCGTCCCGGTCTCGATCGGTGGCATTCAGGTCGACATGCAGCCGGTTCTTCGCCGTCTTCGGACCATCGGGCACAGGCAGGAAGTCGATGAAGATCGGGTCCTCGGGCGACGCCCCGATCCGTACGCCCCCCTCGTCTCGTTCGATCACCCGATACCCCAGTACCTCGCACCAGAAGTTCGCGAGCAGTTCGGCGTCGGCGCAGTCGATACACAGCGAGGTTATTCGGTTGGCCATGTCGGGATCATTGCCCATCGGCCACGTTCAGGGAACGAGGTCACCCTGCGGCGAGCGGCCCAAGGCGGCGGGCGGCAGACCGAGTGCGGTGCAGACCTCGCCGGCTCGAAGGATGGTGTCCGACGCGGTGTCGTAGCGCGGCGCCAGGGGCATCACGTCGACGACGTCGCCGGGCAGCTCCACCAGCACCAGGTTGCTCCCCCGCCGGATGGCCCGCACGAAGGTCATCGCCAGATAGGTCCGCATTCCGCGTCCGCCGATGTCGAAACTGCCGTCGGGGGCGGTCGGACGGTAGTAAGTGACGGTGCGGCTGGACGTGACGCCGGTAAGCGTGCTGACGATCTCAGCACTCCGGCTGAGAATCTCGATCCCGCCCGGGCGACGGCGGCGCGGGCCGACCGTCCACGTTGAGGAGGCTAACTCGTGCAGGTGAGCCAAGGCCGAGGGTCGGCTGTGCACGGTCGTATCGCGTCGGCGCCCCGACTGCCAGCGGCGACGCGAGATGAGCGCACCGACATAGAGCGGCACCAGAGCGATCGTCCAGGCCCACCCGGGCAGCACGAAGGGCAATACGACGGCCACGGCAGCGCAGATCAAGGGCGCCGCACCGATCCGCGCCAACCATGACACAGGCAGGGCCCGCCGAACCACGTGCACGACCGCGGCAATGAGCAACGCGTCGAGGACTAAGCGGCCGACCAGATAGGCCACCGGCTGCTCCGCCGACCACGGCAGGAAGATCACGACCTGAAGCGCGATGAGCAGCGCCAGCAGGGCGAAATCGACCAGCCCGCGCACGAGGTAGCGCGGTGGGCGGCCGACCGTGATCAAGCGGTCGCCTTTGGCGGGTGTCAGGGGGTGGGCGTGCAGCATGGGCACGGCGGTGTCGTCCTGGTAGACGATGACGTTCGGGTAGTTGGTTCGAACCGATTCGACGACATCGGCTGGAACGTCGGGTGGAAGCCAGACCGAGTCGATTTGCGAGAACTGCGCCCGCGCACCCTTCGAGCCGACCAACGATCGGCCCCACATGCTCACGACCGCGATCACGGCGTGGCCCAAGCGGGAGTCGTAACTGACTCGCCGCGGGTCGTAGAACGCGTAGAAGCCGCAGGTGCAGTCGGCGTCGGGGACGGGATGATCGAATCCGCGGGCGCAGCGCGCCTCGTTGGGGCCGTCACCCCAGGGTCTTTGATGACTCGCAATACCCAGCGGCGCCAGCGTGCCGTCGTCCCACAGCTTGAAGCCGCGAACCAGCCTCAGTTCGCCGACTGCCGGTTCGAACTCGTCACCGGAAAAGCCCCGCGTCAACGTTGCGCAGGCTCGGGCGTTCGCACGGGTTCCGGCGCCGGAGCGGCCGGAGCCGGAGCACCCGCCGGTTCGCGTTGCGGAAGGATCTCGACCTTGCGTGGCCGGCGTCCGATGTTTCCCATGTTGCCTCCGAACGGTCGCACCCGATCTCCAGCTTAGGTCGCCCGTCGCTCGATTACCGGCTGGGTCGAAGGAATCACCTCGAAAAGCAACTAAGCCGAAACGAACGCGTTCAGTCGCAGCGTGTCGACCTCCGCGGCCAGTTCCTCGACGCGCTGATCAGCGATCGGCGTGCCGCAGGCGGCCAGCCAGTTGGCGACGATCCGGTGTCCGCCTTGGGTCAGCACGGACTCGGGATGGAACTGCACGCCCTCGATCGGCAGCTCACGATGACGTACGGCCATGACCACGCCCGACGCCGTCCGTGCGGTGACCTCCAACTCTGGCGGCAGAGTCGCCGCCTCGATCGCAAGAGAGTGATATCGGGTCGCGGTGAACGGGTCGGGCAGTCCGGCCAGCACGCCCCGGCCGTCGTGCTCCACCTCGCTGGTCTTGCCGTGCAGCAACTCCGGCGCCCGGTCGACGACCGCGCCGAAAGCCACGCCGATCGCCTGATGTCCGAGGCAGACGCCCAGCAGCGGGAGTCGCCGCTGCGCACATCCCCCGACGAACTCGATGCTGACGCCGGCCTCTTCGGGCGTGCCGGGACCGGGCGAGATGAGCACACCGTCCAAGCCGAGATTGTCGATCTCGTCTACCGAGATCCGATCGTTCCGGCGGACCTCGACCTCGGCACCCAGCTGGGCCAGGTATTGGACGAGGTTGTAGACGAAGCTGTCGTAGTTGTCGAGCACCAGGATGCGAGCCATCAATCCCCCACCGTGACTTTGGTGAACCAGAGGCGCGGCTCGAGCCAGGGAAATATGACGAATAGCAGCAGCGCCGAAACGGCCGCGACCAGCACGAGTGACTGCAAGGCCTTCCACCACGCGTTGCCCGGTAGGTGGTGCCAGATCCAGACGTACATGGCTAGAGCGTCCCTCCAATCGCCGCGAGCAGGTCGGCGGGCGGCTTCGCGCCGGAAGTCGGGTACGTGGTGGCCAGCACCGCGTGCACGATCATCCGATCGGTGGCGGTGAACTTCGGCGTGCACGTCGTCATGGTCATGAGCGCCTGGCTGGCGGCGGTACCGGGCTTGTTGGGCACCGGCAGGATCACCTTGCCGTCCGACGGTGCCACGATCTCGCGACCGACCACGCCTTGGGCGTCCGGCGTCGTCAGGTTCTTGGTCGAGGTGTCGCCCAGCACCCGGTAGACGAACCAGGTCGAGGCGGTTTGCACGACGACGGGGTCCCCCGGTTGCAGTTCGTCGAGGTTCAGGAAGGGCTCACCCTTACCGACGCGGTGGCCGGCGACGGAGAAGTTGCCGACCTGACCGGGCAGCGCCGTGCCGCCGTAGTGGCCTGGTCCCTTCGCGAGCGCGTTCTGATCGGTGCCCTCGACGATGGCGAACTGGTAGTCCTGCCCGAAGCGCGGAATGTAGAGATTGGCGATGCCGGTGCCGGTCGGAATGCTCGAGGAATTAGTGCCCGGCAGGCCGACGATCGGATCCTCGCCTTTGGCCCACTCCTGGACGAGCTGATTCTTGATCTTGGTTTGTTCGATGTGGGTGAAAATGTTCGTGATCCACACTTCGTAGACGACGAACAGGAGGATCACCACGCCCGCTGTGATGAGCGTCTGACCCGCTCCGCGCAGACCGAACAGGACCCAGTCGCGCTTCTTGGGCGTCGGTTCGGGCCGGTCGTCGAGGGCGCCGGCGGCGCTGTCGACCGGCTCGTCGTGGTCTGCCTGCGTCACCGCGGCGCCGCCTTCGCGTAGGTCAAGGACGTCGAGCCGGTGTAAGCCGGAAGCTTCAGTGACGACGACTGGGCGACGGTGTATCCGAGCCCGTAGTAGTCGGCGGCCTGCTTGAACAGCCCAACGCCGGGGGAACGATCCAGTGCAGCACGCATTGTGCCAAAGGGGCCTATGGCGGCAACCCTGAATGGCGGTGAGAAGACCCGTCCGTTCAGCAACAAGGTGTTGCCGACGCACCGCACGGCGCTGGTCGCGATCACGCGTTGCCCGCTGATCGTCATCGCCTCGGCCCCGCCGGCCCACAGCGCGTTGACCACCGACTGCAGATCCGATTGGTGGACGACCAGTTGGTTGGGGTCGACGCCGGCCGGAATCGAGGACGCGTCGTCCAGCACCACGGTGATGCCTGGGCCCGTGACCGCGGTGAGCCCGGCCGGGGTCAGGAGCGGAGCCGAGCGCTGCTGCGCGGCGGCGACCGCGGCGTCATCCCGGGCAGCTTGGTCGGTCTCGGCCGAAACTCGATCGCGCAGTCCATCCGCGAGCTGACTTTGGCGGTTCACGTCCGCTTCGGCCGAGCGCACGAGGCCCTGCAGGTCCGCGGACTGAGGCGATCTGAGATCGGTGCCATTGGACACCCGGGCGCTGGTAGCGAAGATCAGGCCGGCGACGGCGCAGACGACGGGCACCAACCAGCGCCACGGGCCCGCCCCAGGTGACAGGGACGAAAGCCATGCTCCGAACGGGCGACGGGCCACGGACCTCAGGCTTTCATGGGAAGTTGGACGAGGACTCGATTACGCTAACCTCAAACGTCGCGCCGTTTCGCCCGGTCGCCGGCGTGTGGCCCACGCGGCGCACCCGGCGGGCGCTGCCGAAGCGGCCCGCGTCCCCTGATTTCCGTAGGAGTTCCCGTGCCCAAGTCCAAGGTCCGCAAGAAGCCGGAAACCGCTTCTCCGCGGGCTGTGTCCACGGCCGCGGCCAAGGCGGTCGCACCCAGCCCGACCTGGTATCCGATCGCGATGACCGTGCTGTTCGTCCTGGGTCTGGCTTATCTGGTCACGTACTACCTCGCCTCGGACCACATCGCTTTCATGCGCAGCCTGGGCGCGTGGAACTTCGCGGTGGGCTTCGGGATCCTGGTCGCCGGCTTGGTCATGGCTGTGCGCTGGCGCTGAACGGCACATCGCTGTGATTACACCTCTGTAGTTTTCCCCATCTGTGGAGCGCGGTGTGGACGAACCGATCATTCGGTTCGGGCCGTCGCGCCCGCTCGCCCTCCTGAGCGCAGCCGCTGCGGTCGTGGCCGTAGGCGCGGCCGTCGCCGCCGACGCCGGAGGCCGGCTGCTACTAGGGGTCGCCGCTGTCGCGCTCGCCGCCTACGCGCTCGACGACCTCATCCGCACGCCGCGCCTGGTCGCGGATCCGGTCGGCATCACCTGCGGACGGCGACGATTCGAGTGGACCAGTGTCACCGTGCGAGTGGACCGGCGCTCACGACTGGGACGGATCAGTCAGACGCTCGAGGTCGACGACGGTGAACACTTGGTCGTGTTGGCGCGCCACGCGCTCGGCGTGGACCCGGCCGTGGCGTACGACGCCATTCGCCGGTTGGCTCCCTCAGATCACCGCGGTGCGCCAGGCGACTATGGCCACCATCACCGCGAACAGGCCGCCGAGTCCCCCGGCCTGCATCCCGATGGGAACCCGACGTCGCCGCCAAGGCCCGGCGGCCAGGACGAACGCCCCCAACGCCCCGGTCACGAACCCGCCTATATGCGCCAGCGCAGAGATGTTGGGCACGCTGAACGTCAGCACGAAGTTGAGCACGATCGTCCCGATAAGCCAGCGGGGATCGAAGCCGAGCTCGCGGACGAATAGGACGCAGGCTGCGAACAGGCCGAAGATCGCGCCCGAGGCTCCCACCACCGAGATGTATTTGGTGTCGAAGACGTATACGGCGGTGCTGCCGCCGAGACCCGCGAGCAGGTACAGGGCCAGATAACGCCACCATCCGATAAGCCGCTCCAGGTGCGGCCCGACTATGGCCAGCGCCAGCATGTTCGAGGCGATGTGCAGGACGTTCTCGTGCAAGAAGGTCGAGGTGACCAGGCGCAGGTACTCGTCGTGGGCCGCCACCTGCTGGGGCACGAGCACCCAGTCGTGGAACAGCCGACTGGCGGCGGGGCGATTGAACCCGTCGACCGACCAGATCGCGGTAGCCAGGAACACGGCGACGTTCGCCGCGATCAGCGTCCAGGTGACGACGGGCGGCCTGGGCCGGGCCGGCGCGCCGACAACGGTGCGCGCGATCCGCTGCGAGCGCCGGGCGAGCTTCACGTCATCGGGGCACTGGAACCCGACCGGGGCCGGTCGCATGCATTCCGAGCAGATGGGTCGATCGCATCGAATACAGCGCACGCCGGTCTCGCGCATCGGATGCCGGTAGCAGCGTGGCATCGGCTCCGTTGCGCCGGACGGCTCGACCGTCATCCCGCTTATGCGATCAATCTCCGTTCGAGTCGATCGTCACCGAATCGATGGTGACGTCCTGCACCGGCCGATCGCCCCCGCCGGTCTTGGTCGATGCAATCGCGTCGACGACTGCTCGACTTTCTGCGTCGGCGACCTCACCGAAGATGGTGTGCTTGCGGTTGAGCCACCCGGTTGGCACGACGGTGATGAAGAACTGAGAACCGTTGGTGTTCGGCCCGGAGTTGGCCATGGCCAGCAGGTACGGGCGGTCGAAGACCAGTTCAGGGTGGAACTCGTCCTTGAAGTTGTAGCCCGGGCCACCGGTGCCACGACCGAGCGGATCGCCGCCCTGAATCATGAAATTCGCGATCACCCGATGAAAGATCGTGCCGTTGTAGAGCGGGTCGCTCGTCTTCTGGCGCGTGCCGGGGTGAGTCCACTCCTTCGACCCCTGGGCCAGTTCGACGAAGTTGGCGACCGTCTTGGGCGCGTGGTTGGGGAACAGATTGATGCGGATGTCGCCGGCGCTGGTGTGCAGCGTGGCGGTCGTGTCGGGCACTCGTGAGACTCCTGTCGGGATGAGGCTCCGCGGCCCGCCGGTTTGTCGCGGGCCGGTCTCGGCGGGCCGTACGTTCGGCCGGCCGATAGCTATCGAACTCATCCTGCCATGGCCGGAAACGGCGAAAATCGGGCTATTCAGTGCAGGAGTGTGTGCGCCGGCGAAGTTGGGAAGACCATTTCACGTAGGACCCGTCACGTCGAGAGGATCTTTGCCATGACCGCGACGACGAGCCGCGAAGAACCGACCGAGGCTCTGCACCGGACAGGCGAGACGATCGCCGGTTCGGCCAAGGAGGTCGGCGCCAGTGTCTCCGAGGTCGTGTCCAGCGCGGTCGCTGCCGGTTCAACCGCGGTGGGCGCCGCGGTCGACCGGGGACGCAGCGCTCGCCGCGATGCCAAGGCCGAGGCCAAGAAACGCGCCGACAGCGCCCGAAAAGACGCTCGGTCGCGGGTAGACGCGGCACGCAGGGAAGCCCGCGCCCGCGCCGACGGCCTTCGTAAGGAGGCCCGTGAGCGTGCCGAACAGGCCAAACGTGAGGCTCGCCGAGCCGGTCGTCGCGCCAGCAAGAAGGCAGCGCGAGAAGCCAAGCGGCGCAAGAAGCAAGGTAGTGCAGCGCTCTCGGCGCTGGCCGACGAGCTGAGCTCGCGCGCCAGTGCAGTGACTGACGTCGCCCGGGGCAAGGCGGTCGCCAAGCACAAGGGCGGCGGTAAGACGCGCTGGGTGGTGGGCGGCCTCGTGCTGGCCGGCGCAGCCGCCTTGGCCGCGCGGAAGTTCCTGCGCGGGGCGAAGAAACCCGGCGAGGCGGTAAGTCGCGCCACCAACTCGGCGGGCTCCGGCGTGAATGGCACCGCGCCGCCTGTGTCGCGGTCGGCTGACACCAGCGGGGCGCCCGCGTTCGACTGACGGCGGCGCGCTCAGACCTGAAACTCAGAACTTGGGGATGAGCAGCAGCGCGAGGTTCTTCGCGTCCTGCGACGTGTTGGTCTGTTGCGTGTGCACGGTAACCATGACGTTGCCTTTGGCAAACGTGCAAGCCCAATCCCGCATGCCGTCCTGCGGATTGAAGGCGGTCTGGTAGAGCACGCCGTCGACGCCGGGGGCAAGTGCGGGTGCCCCGAAGACGTTGGCGCCGGCATTACCGGTGGCGATCATCGCGTTGCGCGCGGCCGTGGGTGAATCGAAGGTCACCGGCACGATGTCGGCGATAGCTTGGAAAGGCGAGGCGTAGAAGTAGAAGCGGCAACCGTGCGGAGTCGTCGTCGTGATCACCGACGACCGGTAGACGTGATCGCCCTCCGTGTTGGCCACGACGTCGTTGGCGATGTAAGGACAAGGCCCCTCGGTTTCGCCCGCGGGCATGGGGGCGTGAGCCGAGCCCAACGGTGCCACGGCGGTGGCCGGCGGGGGCGTGTAGGACGACTGGACCGGCGCCGGGCTCGTCAACGTCTGCGTCGTCGTGACATCGACGGTGTTCGTGGTCACCACCTTATGCACCCGGCCACTGCATCCACTGGCCAGAAGTACTACCGCCGTCGTCGCGACGACCACCAGCGCCCGCCCCGCACGCCGGCCCTCCCTGGGCGCGGTCACGCGACGAGGGTACACAGCAACCCCTAGTCCTGGCCTGGGTCGGCTCAGCGGGGACGGCCTACCGCAACTGCGGCCGCCTGCTCGGCCAGTGAGTCGTCCAGCGGCTCCAGCTCCTGCGAGTGGCCGTGTCGAGCGAGCGCCCGCCGCAGCAGTTCGTCGGCAAAACGTGGGCTCTTGGCCAGCACCGGCCCGTGCAGGTATGTGCCGAACACGTTGTCGCGGACGGCACCTTCGGTGCGGTCGCTTCCGTTGTTGCCGCGGCCGCTCTCGGTCCGCCCGAGCGGACGAACTCCCGACCCGAGCGTGGTGAGCCCGCTGTGGTTCTCGTAGCCGACCAAGCGGCCGGCGTCGGCCGTGTCGACGTGGTTGTTGCCGATCAGGCGGGTCGGCGAACCATGGGTGGTCACGTCGAGCACGCCGACGCCAGGAATCCGTACGCCCTCCTGGGTCACGAACTCGTGGCCTAGAAGTTGATAGCTGCCGCAGATCGCGAGGAACACGACGCCGTCGTCGGCCATCGCCCGAAGGGTCGAGGCCCTCGCCACGAAGTCGGCGCCGATCTCGCCCTGAGCGGCGTCCTGTCCCCCGCCACCCAGCACGATGTCGGCCGCCGTCGGCATTGGACCGCCCACCGTCACCGGCTCGACGCACGCCTCGATCCCTCGCCAGGCCAGTCGCCGCGCCAAGACCCGGATATTGCCGGTGTCGCCGTAGATGTTCATCTCGCGCGGATACAGGTGGATCAAAGTGAGCATGTTCGTCGGCCTCCGGATTTGATCAACTCGGGCGTCCGATCCGCAGCAGTATCGCGTGCAGCGCCCACATCGCGGTGTAGGTGCTGAAGACGACGACATCGGGTCCGGCCGCAGGATCGGCGCCGACCGACTCGACCGCACTGCGCACCGCTTTCTCCAGATCCGGTTCGACCCGCTGCACGAGCAGATCGTCGTACTTCAGCCGCAACGCCATGTCGGCCGCGCGCGTGCCTGAGGTCTCGACCATTGCCGCCAGACCACTGAGCAAACTGAAGTCGACGTCCCAGAGCCACGAGACGTCGCGCCCGTCGGCGTAGTCGTCGTTGATAGCGATAACGATGCTGCGAGGCCGCAGCTGTTCCAGGATCTTCAACGACTGCCGGAAGCCGGCCGGGTTTTTGACCAGGTGCAGGTCCAGGCGCCGGCCCTGCACGTCGAAGCTCTGACCACGACCGAAGGCCGGTTGCACCTCCCGCAGACCGGCGACGACCTCGCCGGCCCGCAGCCCCGCCACGAGCCCCAGAGCTGCCGCCCCGGCTGCGTTCTGGGCGTTGTGCGGTCCGCTTGCGCGCAGCTCGACGGTCGCGTCGAGGTCGCCGACCCGTAGCCGCGTCAACGGTTGGCCGGTCCTCGGCAGCCCCCGTAACTCGGCGATCGCCGGCGCGGTACCGGCGAACAGCGGGCCCCCGTAGAGCTCGTCGTCGTTCGGGAACGCGGCCCGAAGCTCGGGCGCTACCCCGAAATAGCTGACCGTTGCCGTGCACTGCACAGCGAGCGCGCTTACCCTCGGATCGTCGCGATTGAGCACGACATCGCGCGTGGTCGCGGCCGCCACGCGCCCGAGCAATCGCGCGGTCGTGTCGATCTCGCCGAAGCGATCGAGCTGGTCGCGCATGACGTTGAGCAACAGAGCCCGCCTGGGGGGCACCTGATCGGCGAAGCGGACGGCCCAGGCTTCGTCCAGTTCGAATACCGCGACGTCGTAAGGCAACCGGCCGGTCCAGCTCGAATGCTCGATCGCGGTCGTGATTGCGCCACGGACGAAATTGCTACCCGTGTCGTTGGTCAAAACTCGGTACTTCTGAGTCAAGATGGTCGCCACCATCTTCGTGGTGGTGGTCTTGCCGTTGGTGCCGGTCACCACGACGACGCCCTCGGACAGCCGGCTCATCGCGCGTCGGAGGTAGCCCGGGAACAGCTTCTCAACGACCAAACCCGGTAGCGCATTGCCGCGCCGCCCCACCAGCCGCAAGGCGACCAGGACAAGCTTGCCGAGCCAGACGGCGAGGAAATCCATGATCTGGTCAGGTTAGCTGCGACGGGGCAGTTGCCGGTGCAGCCGATGTGAACTCGACGGCTGCGCGGGTAGGGACCCAGTGGCGGACTGGACTTAACACCATCTAGACATGTGCGAGATTGATGCTAAATTTGTGTGAGCGTCTCCCGTGGAGGGCGGGGACCCCCGGACGCCGAAGCTAAGGACCCCCGATGAGTGGCACCCTGCTCTTGATGATCGGCGGCGGCTGGATCGCGGTCAGCGCGGTTACGGCCGTTCTCATCTGCCTCGCCGGTCGTGATCTCACCCCGCTGCCCGCAGCGGCAGTGGTAGGCGCACTGACCCTGTCGGACAAGCAGACCCGATCGACCAGGTCGACCCGGTCGGCCCAGCCCGCCGCATCGTCGATCGCTCGAGCGTCCGCACGCTGTGCCGTCAGCGCCACGACGTACCGCGCAGTCGGTCGACGCACTGCGCGGATGCACTCGCGTCTTCGACCGTCACGGATCTCGCGCCCCTGACTTCAGTTTACCGACGAGCCCGCTGGGTCAGCAGCTGCTCGAGCGCACCGCCTCGGGGGGAGCGCTCGCCGTGACCTGCCACAGTCGGCTTCCGTCCTGGTCCGGCGCCGCGGCAGTCAGTTCGAGGCTCGCCACGTCGCCGTCGGGTAGCGTGCGCGCGAAGCGCAGGGTCGGTCCGGTCGGGCCGTCGATTTGATCTCTGAAAACCCAGCCCGCGCGCTGCAGCTGCTGCGTGCTCACCCCAGCGACGTCCTCCGCGGCCAGCTGGCTGCGGAAGGCGACTGAGTAGAACGCCGGCGTCCACCCCGCCGAACCGCTCTCGCCATCACAGGCATCCCACTGCGGCTCGCGGCCGCGCGGCCGAATTGCGGACACACCCGCAGGCACTCCCCGCTCGGCCGTGCGCAAGCTGGCCAACGTGCGGCCACCGGGATCAGGCGTGCCGCGGGAGTCGGCATCGCGTAGTCGTACGCCGAGAACGGCCACGACGACTGCGCCCAGGCAGACGAGCGCGATGATCCAGCGCCGAACGAGCTTCGGCGTCCAGGCCGGCACAGTGGACGCGGCAACGACCGGCATGGTGATCATGCTGCGCCGTCGCGCCGGGCTGCGCCAGGCCGACCGGCCGAGACGGGCGTGAACCTCTAGCGAATATTGGCCGGCCTCGCTCAGACGTTAAGCAGAATCCCGCGCACATAGGCGGCCTGGCCGACGTGCTGGAGGTCGTCACTGAGCACGCTGATCAGCCGCACGCCGAGCGTGACGGGTGGATCCCACCCGTCGTCGATCACCCGGTCGAGGTCGGCGTCGTCCACACCGGTCAGGAAGCGGCGCGTGCGCTCGTGGACCGCGGCGTGATAGCGCCGCAGCAGGTCGGCGCTTGCTCGGACGGCGGCGACCTCCTCGGGGTCGTGCCCGTAGCCGGTCGCCGACGCCTCCAGATGGAGGGCGAAGCGCTCGAACCAACCGTCGGCGATCCAGACCTGCTCACTGCCGGCGGCATCGGCGATGTGGTCGTCCTGCACCCGGGTCAGATGCCAGACCAACCAGGCGATGGTATTCGTAGCGCCGGCCGGGCCGGTAGTGAGCTGGTCGTCGTTGAGCCCGTCGACGACGGCGGCGACTCGTTCGGCGATCCGGTCGTACCCGTCCTGCAACAGCTCTCGCGACTTCACGAGATCGAACGCTAGCCCAGCTGCCGGGGCACCGGTAAACGCGACGTGACCAACCGAGACCCGAGCAAGCCCGATGTGGTCAACGCCGGCGCGGGCAATGAGGCCGGCTGACCTCCCGGCTGCGGTTGTGCGTTGCCGGCCAGAAGGATCGCGATGACGGCCACGATCAGGACTAGGGCGAGCACTCCCGCGACCGCGACTCGGGCCCCGACAGAAAGGGACGTCCACCAGCCTTGATCCAGGTCGTCGAGCCGGTTTGGGAACCGGCCGGAGCGGCGGTGGCGCCGGCTGGGCTCCTTGTGCGGGCGCGCGCCGAACGGTGGCGTCGCAAGCGGTGCGGCGGCGAACCGTGGCACCGCGAAGGGCGCCGCGGCGAACCGTGGCACCCCGAACGGCGGACCGGCGAGCGGTGGCACCTCCTGCGGTAGGGCTGCGTACGGGAGGGCCGCGTGCGGTGCCGCGGCATACGGGAGGGCCGCGTGCGGTGCCGCGGCATACGAAGGGGCTGCGTACGGTGCTGCCGCGAACGGTGCCGCTGCGAACCATGGCACCGCGAGCGGTGCAGCGGCGAACCGCGGCGCCGCGGTGGATGTATCCACGGAGGCCGGCTGTTCGAAAGCGCCAGGCGCACGCTCGGGTGTGGGCTCGGGCGCAGCTGACCGGGTCCACCCTCGCGGGGGGCGAACTCGACGGGCGGGCACGAAAATCGCGTCACTGCCCAGCATCGTCCGCGTGGAAGTGCCGGCGCGCGGCGCGGCTAGGCCGATCGCCGGTGTTCTCGTCACGGCGGACGATGGCCTATTGCCGGCACCGGCCACGCGCCGCCTTCGCGCGCCCGCGCGAGGATTGCCAGCAGTGTCGCGTCTGCCCATCAGCCGGCTGCGCACTCGGTCAGGTCCAACCTTGGGTGGGCGCGACGGCCTTGCCCGATTCGCGCATCTCCGCTTCGGCTGGTGGTCACCACGACATGTGGGCGCACGACGGCTATCAAATGTTTTTCAGAATAATATTTTGGCTGCCAAAGCCCTGTCACACCGCGCGCACCGACCGCACTCATGCACATCACCCCAGTAAGCCCCGGTCGGATAGGCGTGAAGGGCCCCAGCTGTCGCCCACCGCTCGATGGCCGAAGCGTCATGACGCGGACACAGCTCCTCACGGACATTTGATTGCGTCAGTCATATCTTTGAGCCATGACTGACGCACTCAACACCAAGCTCAAGATCGAGAACTGGGACGAGGAGGCCACCACCGAATTTCCGGACGGTAGCAAAATCGCTCAGGCCGTGATTTCGCTCCGGGGTGAGGCCGAACTCGGCACCGCGACCGCCCAGTCGACGTTGTTCTACCGAGCCGACGGCACGAGCGAGTTCGTCGGCCTCATGCGGATCGAGGCGACGCTGGACGGCCGCAGCGGCGTCTTCGTCGTCCGAGGCACAGGACGGTACGACAGCGGTGTCGCCTGGCAGGAATTCGACATCGTCGACGCGTCGGGCGAGCTCGCCGGTCTGCGAGGCACGTTGTCGAGCCGTTCGACGCACGACGACTACCCGTTCATGCCGATCACTCTGAGTTACGACCTCGGGTGAACGCCGGCGAGGACGGCCGCGCAGCGAACATCCTCGGCGCGGCCGCGCTTGCGGTGACCGACCGAATCGCCGGTGTCCTCGCCGCCGCGGGTCCGGCCAGTCTGATGCCGGCGCTGTCGGCGCTCCATCACTTCCTGGACGGGCCCGGCCTCGATCGGATCTGTGCGGTGCTCGGGCTGACGCCGTCCGGTGCCGTCCGGCTGGTCGACCGATTGGAGAGCGCGGGATTGGCCCGCCGCGAGGCCGGGGTCGACGGGCGCAGCCGTCGGGTTCGCCTTACCCCGGAGGGCCAGCGATTGGCTCGACAAATAAGCGACGCGCGGCTGAGGGCAGCCTCCGACCTGCTGGCCGGCCTCAGCGAATCGGAGCAGGAATCGCTCGTGAGCCTGTTGGGCCGAGTACTGGCAAACGTGGTGGCGAGCAAGGACGGTGGGGCGTGGACCTGCCGGCTTTGTAATACCGACGCATGTGGACGCGACGAGGGCTTGTGCCCGTCGGCGAATGCGGCGAGCACCCGCTACGACTTCGCGGCTACGGAAGTGGCGCCGCCACAGTGACGCGCGCACCCATTACCAACGACCCCGCCGTTCGGGCACGAGCAAGGTCAACGGCACGGTCAGCACGAGCATCGCGGCGAACACGACGAAGACGATGCCCAAAGTCGATCCGGCCTGACTCGATCGTGCCACGATCGCCGATGCGATCGAGACGGCGAGGATCGCGCCACTTTGCCGGAACATGCCGCGCAGACCGGCGACCGCGGCCAACTGGCCCTCGGCCATGTGCAAGGTCGCGTTGTTGCTCGCCGGCATGGCCAATCCCATCCCGATGCCCGTGATCCCGGCCGACAGGCCCAACCACATGTAGTGCGAGATTCCCGACGGCGTGAGATCCATCAAGACCATTCCGACCGCCACGATGGCAAATCCGCCCATCATCGGCAGCCGATAACCGGTGCGCCGTAACACGCTTACCGCGAGGCCGGCCACGGCGATGGTGCCGGCGGCACGCGTGGTGAGCAACGTTCCCGCGTCGAGCTCCGAGATCCCGAATCGGTACTGGGCATACAAGGGCACCAACGCCCCGAAGCCTATGGCGGCACTGCCGAACAGCAGGTTGATCAGGTTCATCGTCCCGAAGCCTTTGCCGACCAACAGATTGATCGGGATGAACGGCGCGGAACTGACTCGTGCGTGTCGAACGAAGAACGTCGCCGCGACAAGTGCGGCAATCTCCGGGACGAGGAATTTTGCGTCCCACACCTCGACGCTGCCGGATCCCAGGAAGCTGATACCAAGCATCGCCGAAAAGATCGTCGCACCGAACAAGGCGATGCCGACGCCGTCGACGCGACCTGGCGCACGGCTGCTGGTCGAAGGAATGAAGCGCAGGCTCATCGCGATCATGAGGATGCCGACGGGTACGTTCACGAAGAAGATCCAGCGCCAGTCGAGGTAGGCGACGAAGACGCCGCCCAGGATCGGGCCGACGATGCCGCCGATGGGAAAGATGCTGGTGAACATGCCCACTGCCCGATCCCGCTCACGACCGTACTGTTCGGCCACGATGCCGGTAGCTGACGGCATGAACGCGCCGCCGCCGAGGGCCTGCACGGCGCGTAGCACGACCAGCATGTAGATGTTGGTCGCCAATCCGCAGCACAACGAGGCGAGTGTGAACAGCACGCCGGCCGCAACGAAGATCCGCTTGCGCCCGAACATGTCGCTCATCCGGCCGGCCAGCGGCATCATCACGACCTGGCCCAACGCGTAGATCGTGATCGTCCAGGAACTCCAGTTGACCTGAGCGTGTAAATCCTTCTGGATCGAGGACAGTGCGGTCGCAACGATCGTGGAGTCGACAGCGGCCATCACCAGAGCCATGGCCACGATGACGAAGACCAGGTGGCGGCGCGGCTGCGGCTCGTCGCCGAATCCGGTCGACGCGGCGCCGTCAATTCGTGCATCGGCTCCGACGTCGACGGGCGCAGTTGTCACACGTCGAGTTTATCTTGCGTCTCGGCAAGCAACTAGGGCTGTGAACGAATCGTGGGGAAATTCATGCCGCGGGGCCGCAGCCTCATCATTCGAGGGTCGGACGTCAGAGCCGGTGCGCTCGAAGCGCGCAGGTCTGCATGGGCAGCGTGAACTCGCCGCGGGCGGTCTCCGGCCGGCTGAGCAGGAACTCGTGGATGCGCTCCAGGGCAGCCTGCCTCTCGTCCTCAGGCAGCACGAGCAAGCCGGCCCGGGTCGCGAGCGTGGCGACGAGCGACTGTGCCGTGCGCTGCTGCCCGTGGGCGAAGCCGACCTGCGCCGATGGTCCGAATCGATGCGGCATGCCGGGCGATGCTCGGAGCAGATGCGCCGTCTCGACGCGCCAGCTCGCCGGCGTGTCCCGGGGACCGATGGCGGCCGGCCCGCTGATTCGGACCGGCTCCGCCACCCAGTCGACGGCGTCGTCCATGACGTTCCAGAGCCCGGCCAGCACGCCTCCGGGGACGAGAACCCGAGCGATCTCTGTGCCGCCAGCGTAAGCCGGGGTGATTCCGGAGCAGAAGGATCAACGCTACTCGTGCGGAGCTCTACCCACGAGTGACTCGACTCGAGCGCTAAATCGCGGATCGCGATTACGACGGATAATTGATGGCGATTCAGCAGGCGCATCGCTCAGGAAATGCTGCGGCTCACAATTTCCTCGTACTGTCGGGTCACGAAGACAGTGATTTCCTGAGATCGATCGAGAGGTCCACGAGTTCGCGACATTCGACGCCGGGTGCGTCGAAAACACCCGGAAGCATCGGATGAATGAGTGGAGACGAGGAGAATCGAACTCCCAACCCCCGCCTTGCAAAGGCGGTGCTCTGCCAATTGAGCTACGTCCCCGAGACGGGCGCGCGCACCACGCCGCTGAATGCTGCGGTCAGGATCGCGGCGGTGCGGTTGCCTCGGCCCAGAGGGCTGCATCGGCTTTGGCGCCGCTGCGCTTCTTGACCGCCGCGACCACACCGGCCGCGAGCGCGACGAGCAGGACTGGTTTCAACATCGGGCCTCCTCGCAGGGCGGACGCCGGCCGGCGGCACGCCAGTGGGCCTGGGAGGACTTGAACCTCCGGCCTCATCCTTATCAGGGATGCGCTCTAACCGTCTGAGCTACAGGCCCGCAAGTGCGAAGAGTCAGAATACCGGCAGCGTAGGGCCGCTCCAAAACCGGTTACGACTCCCGCTCGGACAAGGTGACCTCCACGCCACCGACCAGGTCGGCGCACAGGTTATAGACCACCGAGCCGACCGTCGACAGCGCGATGAACAGCACGATGTTGATCAAGCCGATGATCGTCGCGCCGGCGAACACACGGCCGGCAGTGACCGGAGCGCTCGAGCCGGGGCCGTTGATCTTCACGATCGAATCGTTGATGTCCTTCACGACGCCGGCCGCGTTGAGGATCTCGTAGAGCAGCCCGATGGTGATAAGCCAGACGAAGAACAGCGCCACCGCGAGCACGGCCGAGAACTTGAGCACGGTGAACGGGTTGATGTGGCGAAGCTGCAGTCGAGCCCGGCGCGGACCCCGCACCCGAGCCGTCTTCCCGCGCCCGCTGGCACCGGCAGCCGCCACGGCCGGAGGCACCGGAGCCGCGGAAGCGGGGATCGCGGGCACAGCCGTCGTCGTTCGGGCAGCTGGCGGAGGCGGTGGGGCCGGAGCGACGGGGGTTGAAGCGGGCGGCGGCGCCGAGGTCAGCGTGCCCGCGCCCGGTCCGGCTAGCTGGGGCCCACCGGAGTACTGCGCCTGCGCCGGACCCGGTGACCGCGAGAGCCGCGTCTCACCGAATCCGTCGGAACCGGCCGAATTCGCGGCGCCGTTCGTGGCCGAGGCACCGTTCGGGCCGGTCGCAGGAGTGTTCGGCGAGCCGGGGCCGGGCGCCGCTGCCGTGGATCCAGGGGCATAGCCTCCCGGATGCGACGGATGCGTCATGTCCTACGTCACTCCTGCTCGTCAGGCTCGTCGGCGTTGCGGGCAATGGCGACGAGGTTGACGCCGTCGGGCAGATTCATGAGCCGGACGCCCATGGTCTGCCGCTGTGCCCGGCGGACCTCCGCTGCCTTGGTGCGGATGACCACGCCGTCGGACGTGATCGCGTAGATCTCGTCCTGCGGGTTGACCGCAACTGCACCGACCAACCCACCCCGCGTCGACACGATACGCGCCGTGAGCACGCCCTTGCCTCCGCGACCTTGTACCGGATATTCGTCGATCGAGGTCCGCTTGGCGAATCCGCCCTCAGTTGCCACCAAGATTTCCATGTCACCACGCACGACTTCCATCGCGAGCAGCTCGTCGCCGCGGGTGAATCTCATGCCGATCACACCTGACGTAGCCCGGCCCATCGGGCGCAGCGCCTCGTCGTCGGCCTGGAACCGGATCGACATGGCTCGCCGGCTGACCAGCAGCAGGTCGTCGTCCGCCGAGATCAGTGCCGCGGCGATGAGTTCGTCGTCCTCCCGCAGGTTGATGGCAACGATGCCGCCACTGCGGTTGGAGGCGAAATCGCTGAGCTTCGTCTTCTTCACCAGCCCCGCCTTCGTGGCCAGCACCAGGTAGGGCGCCACTCCGTAGTCACGGATGGT
The DNA here is from genome assembly GCA_019241805.1 of Actinomycetota bacterium. GTDB lineage: Bacteria > Actinomycetota > Actinomycetes > Mycobacteriales > Jatrophihabitantaceae > JAFAWL01. Next base: position 6,206 of record JAFAWL010000439.1, on the reverse strand, counting down.
GATGACCTGGGCGATCGCCTCGTCCGGCTGGAACGCGAGCAGGTTCGCCACGTGTTGGCCGCGGGCGCCGCGGTTGGCCTCGGGCAGCTCGTAGGCCTTGGCCCTGTAGACGCGTCCCTTGTTGGTGAAGAAGAGGATCCAGTCGTGTGTGTTGGCCACGAAGAAATGGGCCACGATGTCGTCGGTGCGAAGCCCGGCGCCCTGGACGCCCCGTCCACCCCGGCGCTGGGCGCGATAGAGGTCGGTCTTGGTCCGCTTGGCGTAGCCGGTGCGCGTGATCGTGACGACGACGTCCTCGGAGGCGATGAGATCCTCCATGGACACGTCGCCGTCGTAGGGCACGAGCACGGTGCGGCGCTCGTCGCCGTACTTCTCGACGATCTCGGCCAGCTCGTCGCGAATGATGCCGCGCTGTCGGCCGGGCTTGGCCAGGATGTCGGTCAGGTCGGCTATCCGCTGCTCGATCTCGGCGGCCTCGTCCATGATGCGCTGCCGTTCGAGAGCGGCCAGTCGACGCAGCTGCAGGTCCAGGATCGCGACGGCCTGCACCTCGTCGATCTCGAGCAGCCCCATCAAGCCGGTCTTGGCTTCATCGGCCGAGGGCGACTGCCGGATCAGCGCGATCACGGCATCGAGCTGATCGAGCGCCTTGAGGTAGGCGCGCAGGATGTGGGCTCGTTCCTCGGCTTTGCGCAGCCGGTACTGCGTACGCCGCACGATGATCTCGACCTGGTGCTCGACGTAGAGGCTGACGAACTGGTCGAGCCGCAGCGTGCGCGGCACGCCGTCGACGATGGCGAGCATGTTCGCGCCGAACGTCGTCTGCAGCTGGGTGTGCTTGAACAGGTTGTTGAGCACGACCTTGGCGACGGCGTCGCGCTTGAGCGTGACGACGATGCGCATGCCGATGCGGTCACTGGACTCGTCGTTGATGTCGGCGATGCCGGCGACCTTGCCCTCGCGGGCCAGCACGGCCATCGACTCGACGAGGTTGTCGGGGTTGACCTGGTAGGGCAGCTCGGTGGCCACCAGGATGGTGCGGCCCTTGACGTCCTCCTCCACGTTCACGACCGCGCGCATCCGGATGGAGCCGCGCCCGGTCCGGTAGGCGTCGGCGATACCGTCGCGACCCACGATCAGACCCCGGGTGGGGAAATCGGGTCCGGGGATGAGCTTGATCAATTCCTCGAGCAGTTCCTCGGACGTCGCGTCGGGGTGATCGAGGGCCCAGGTGACTCCGGAGGCCACCTCACGCAGGTTGTGCGGCGGGATGCGCGTGGCCATGCCGACTGCGATGCCCTCCGAGCCGTTGACCAGCAGGTTCGGGATGCGCGAGGGCAGGATCACCGGCTCGACGGTGTTCCCGGCGTAGTTCGGGACGAAGTCGACGGTCTCTTCGTCGATGTCGCGCAGCATCTCCATCGCGAGCTGCTGCAGGCGGCACTCGGTGTACCGGTAGGCCGCAGCGGGATCGTTACCCGGCGAGCCGAAATTGCCCTGCGGATCGATCATCGGGTAGCGCAGCGACCACGGCTGCGCCATCCGGACCAGGGCGTCGTAGAGCGCCGAGTCGCCGTGCGGGTGGTAGTTGCCCATCACGTCGCCGACGACGCGGCCGCACTTGACGTAGTTGCGATCTGGGCGAAAGCCCGAGTCGTACATGCCGTAGAGGATCTTGCGGTGTACCGGCTTCAGGCCGTCGCGCACATCCGGCAACGCCCGACCCACGATCACCGACATCGCGTAGTCGATGTAGCTGCGCTGCATCTCGGTCTGGATGTCGACCGGTTCGACCCGATCGATGCCGGTGGGCTCGGTCACGGCGGTTGATACCTCTCAGGTGGTCGGCTCAGGTGGTCAGCTCACGCGCGCCGAAGCTCGGCGCGCACGTTGCTAGATGTCGAGGAAACGCACGTCGCGCGCGTTGCGCACGATGAACGAACGCCGGGCCTCGACGTCTTCGCCCATCAAGACGCTGAACAACTCGTCGGCGGTGGCCGCGTCGTCGAGTGTCACCTGACGCAGGATCCGGTTGGCCGGATCCATCGTGGTTTCCCACAGTTCCTTGGCGTTCATCTCGCCCAAACCCTTGTAGCGCTGCAGCGCGTCCTCGCGGGCCAGCCGGCGACCACCCTCCTGGCCGGCCTTGATCATTCCGTCGCGCTCCTTGTCGGAGTACGCGTAGTCGGGATCGCCCTTGGACCATTTGATCTTGTAGAGCGGCGGCGCGGCCAGGTAGACGTGGCCGTGCTCGATGAGCGGCCGCATGAAGCGGAACAGCAACGTGAGCAGCAGCGTGGTGATGTGCTGACCGTCCACATCGGCATCGGCCATCAGCACGATCTTGTGATAGCGCAGCTTGGAGATGTCGAAGTCGTCGTGGATACCCGTGCCCATCGCGGTGATCAGCGACTGGACCTCGGTGTTCTTCAGCACCCGGTCGATGCGGGCCTTCTCGACGTTGATGATCTTGCCGCGGATCGGGAGGATCGCCTGGAACATGGAGTCGCGACACGACTTGGCCGATCCCCCGGCAGAGTCACCCTCCACGATGTAGAGCTCGCTCTCGCCCGGATCGGTGGAGCGGCAATCCGACAGCTTGCCCGGCATACCCATCGTGTCGAGCGCGTTCTTACGCACGAGCTTGCGGGCCTGCTGCGCGGCTTTGCGTGCGCGGGCCGCCTGGCTCGCCTTCGTCACCACGACGCGACCTTCGGCCGGGTTGCGCTCGAACCAGTCGGCCAGCCATTCGTTGCACACCTTCTGCACGAAGGACTTCGCCTCGGAGTTGCCGAGCTTCGTCTTGGTCTGGCCCTCGAACTGCGGGTCACCCAACTTGATCGACACGATGGCGGCCAAACCCTCGCGGATGTCGTCGCCGGTCAGCTTGTCCTCGTTCGGTTTGAGGATCTTCTTATCGGTGGCCCAGCGGTTGACGACGGTCGTCAGCGCCGCGCGGAAGCCTTCCTCGTGCGTGCCGCCCTCATGCGTATTGATCGTGTTCGCGAATGTGTAGACGCTCTCGGAGTACGACTCGTTCCACTGCATCGCGACCTCGACCGATAAACGCAGCTCGCGGTCCTCCGCGTCGAAGTTGATGACCGACTTGTGCACCGGTGTCTTGGTGGCGTTCAGGTGACGCACGAAGTCGGCGATGCCGCCGGGGTACATGTACGTGATTTCCTTCGGCGTCTTCGGCGCGTGCGCCGTAGCCCCGTCGTTCTCGTCGACGACCTTGGCGATTCGCTCGTCGCGAAGCACGATCGTCAAGCCCCTGTTGAGAAAGGCCATCTCCTGCAAGCGGCGCGAGATCGTCTCGAACGAGTACGTGGTCGTCTCGAAGATCGCCGGGTCGGCCCAGAACGTCACCGAGGTCCCGGTGCGGCGCGTCTTCTCACCGCGGGCGAGCGGCGCGGCTGCCACCTGGTCGACGTAGGGCTGGAACCAGCTGTATCCGTCACGCTGGATGGTGACCTCGAGTCGGCTCGACAGCGCGTTCACCACGGAGACGCCGACGCCGTGTAGCCCGCCGGAGACGGCATAGGAGTCGCTGTCGAACTTCGCGCCGCCGTGCAGCGTCGTGAGCGCGACTTCGACGCCGGTCATGCCGAGCTCGCGGTTCGTGTCGACCGGGATACCCCGCCCGTTGTCGACGACGCGAACTCCGCCGTCACCGAGCAGGGTCACCTCGATGCGATCGCAGTAGCCGGCCAGGGCCTCGTCGACCGAGTTGTCGACGACCTCCCAGACGAGGTGATGCAAGCCCCGTTCCGAGGTCGACCCGATGTACATGCCAGGCCGCTTGCGGACCGCCTCGAGTCCCTTCAGAACAGTCATCGAGCTGCTGGTGTACTCGTTGGCGCGGGCGGCGCTGCTGGGCACGGGCACGACTCCTTCACGCGGCCGGAAGCGGCGGCCGTATCCGATGCGCTGACTCAACCGGCCAGCGCCTGGACGCCACTGACCGCTCGAAGTCGGGATCGCGATCGAAGCGCGCGCCACCGAAGGAACTCCTCCGAGTGAACCCACGCCGTGGCCGGCGACCCCGACATCAGCGTCAAGTCTACTGGAAAGTCGGACGAAAAACCGGTCACGACGGCGCTCAGACACGCCTCTCGCGCAAGAACACGTCACCGGCGGGGACGGATACACAACCATCGCTCGGTGGATCACCACGGCGCGCTGACACCCATGTGCCGGGTGGGACGAGCGGCGAGCGTGGTGCCGGGGTCAGCCGTACGTGTCGCGCGGACCGCGGGCGCCTCGAACGGACCAAGCGCCGTGCTTCCAGCTGGGACCGGTCGGCCCGGAGATATGCAATCGAGTGACGGTCTGCGGCCCGAGCTGGTCGACGAGCCGGGCCAGCAAGGTCGAGGCGAGCATCCGCAGCTGAGTGGCCCACGCGGTCGACTCGGCGCTGACCCGCAGTTCGCCTTCGCGCAGCGAGACGGGACGGCAGTGGGAAGCCACATCGGCGCCGACCAACGCGGGCCACTCGGCGAAGACACGGGCCTCGGCCACCGGCCGCTGCCAGCCCATCTCATCGATCAGACCGGCCAGCACGCCTCCGACCAACTCGGGGTCGCGCTCGTCGTCCGTACCGGACCCCGAGTACATCGCCTCCGGATTACGCTCGCGTCGTTCTCTTTTCCACACGCGCCGTCGACTTCGGCCGCGCTGGGCGCTCGTCAGCGCTCGTCGGACCAGATCACTATCAACGTTTTTGTCTGAATCGGCCGGATCTTTGTCCACAGCGGAATAGGGTTTTCCACCACTGCCTGTGGATGACGGTGTGACGGGGCCCACCTGACCCATCGGTCCCACGGAACCCAGGGGCTGCGGTCGGTCGTCAGCCGACACGACGGATCTCGGCGCCGAGCACGTCGAAACGCGCACCCTGCAACTGGGTGGGGATGTCCTCGGCGACGGCTGCCGTGACCAGCACCTGCTCGGCCTTTCCGGCGACCATGGCCAACTGCTCCCTGCGGTTCGCGTCCAACTCGGCAAAAACGTCGTCGAGGACCAACACCGGCTCGGTGCCCTCGTCACGTAGCAGCTCATAGCTGCCCAGTCGCAACGCCAAGGCCGCTGACCAGCCTTCGCCGTGACTGGCGTAGCCGCGCAGCGGCAGCGACCCAAGGCTGATCTCGAGATCGTCGCGATGTGGGCCGACCAGGTTCACGCCGCGTTCGAGTTCGGCCGGACGCATCCGGCAAAGGGCCGCCACCAGGTGCGCACGGAGCACGGCCACCAGATCCGAATCCCAGATCAGCTCGCCCAGCTCGATCTCCGGTCCGAGGGAGCTGACGTAGGTCATCCTCAATGCTGCCGCCCGCGGCGCCACCTCGGCGTATGCCTCGGCCGCCCGAGGCGCCAACCGCTCGACGGCCAGCAGTCGGGCCGCCAACAATTCGGCGCCGGTCGCGGCGAGGTGACCGTCCCAGACGTCGAGTGTGCTCAGATCACCGGCGCGCCGAGCCGCCGCCGCGCTCTTGAGCAGCGCCGCCCGCTGTTTGAGCACGCGGTCATAGTCGGTGCGGACACCGGCCAGTCGCGGGGACCGCGCGGTGATCAGCTCGTCAAGGAAGCGCCGGCGTTCGGTGGGATCCCCGCGGACGATGGCGAGATCCTCGGGTGCGAACAGCACGGAGCGCAGCACACCGAGGATGTCGCGGGGGCGGGCAACGGGGGCGCCGTTGAGCTTGGCCCGGTTCCCGCGACCGGGCAGTAACTCGATCTCGACGCGCAGCTCACGACGATCCGAGACCACCGCGGCACGAACGATCGCCCGTTCGGCGCCGGCGCGGATCAGTGGCGCATCGGTAGACACGCGGTGACTGCTGAGACCGGCCAGATAACCCAACGCCTCGACCAGGTTCGTCTTGCCCTGCCCGTTCGGCCCGACGAGCACCGTGACGCCGGGTTCGAGTGCAAGCTCGGCCTCCCTCCAGCTCCGGAAGTCGGCGACGGACAGGTGCCGGACGTACACGGGTCAGCCGGGCAGCCGGACCGGCATGATCAGGTACGTGTAGTCCTCCGCCCCGGAATCGGCCGGTCGAAGCACCACCGGCTTGGTGGCCGAGGTGAACAGCAGTCGGGCGGAGCTACCTTCCAGGGCACCGAGTCCGTCGAGCAGGAACTGCGGGTTGAACGCGGTCGTGATCCCGTCACCGTCGTAGTCGGCCTCCAGTTGTTCCTCGGCCCGG
>JAFAWL010000234.1 GCA_019241805.1 Actinomycetota bacterium | reverse complement strand
ATGACCGCATGGCCTATGTCCACCATGTGCCCGGTCGCGTGCGTGTTCGCTGCGACGAGTGGAGGTATGACCTGGAGAGACGGGCGGCGGTGCTCGCCGCCTTGCGCGCCGGCGCCGGTGATCTCTTGGAATCGATTAGGTTGTTCGACGTCTACGCCGACGACGCCCGACTGGGTGCCGGCGTGAAGTCGCTCGCGTTCGCCCTGAGCTTCCGCGCGCCTGATCGCACCCTGACGCAAGCGGAAGCAGACGCCGCGCGTGACGCCGCGCTGGCGCGAGCGGCCGACCAACTCGGGGCCCGGCTGCGCGGCTGATCACAAATCGGCCTAGGTTGGCACAAAGACACGATCACGACCACACGATCACGACACCATCCGAGAGGACCGAGCATGCCTGTTCGTAGCGCCCGCACTGCCTGGACCGGTTCGTTGCCGGAAGGCTCTGGTCAGGTCGAGCTACTCAGTTCGAGGATCGCGACCTACGAGGTTTCGTTTCCGAAGCGGTCCGCCGAGCAGGCCGACGGCACGACCAGTCCGGAGGAGCTGATCGCCGCAGCTCATTCAGCCTGCTACGCCATGCAGTTCTCGGCGCTGGCGGCCGCGGCCGGCGGCACGCCCAACAATGTCGACGTCACCGCCGACGTGCGCCTGTCGCCCGATCCCGCCGGCGGCCTTCGCATCAGCGACATACATCTCACGGTACGTGGCACGGTTGACGGCTTGGACGCCGAGGCGTTCGCGAAGGTCGCGGCCGACACCAAGGTGCAATGTCCGGTCAGCAAAGCCCTGACCGGCACCAACATCACCCTGGACGCCCAGCCCGCCTGAGCGGTCCGATCGGCCGGGGGAAGCCGGCCGGGTTGTCATAGCCGCAGGGCAGCGAGACTGCCGGTCGGGTGCGCGCGCTCGCACTGATCGGCAGCGACGTCGTGCTGGACGCAACCGGAGCCCGCGGCGTGCTTTCCGACTCGATCGACCCCGGGTCTGATCGTCCGCTGACCGAACGCGGCGCTCGATCGTCAGATTCTCAGCGGCGGCCGCCCAAGGCGCCCAGGGATCTGAAAAACGCGCTATTTGCTGCGCGATCTTCGATTACTCGGGTCCCCACGTAACGCTTAGCGTGATCGCGTTGTCGCTAATCGACTTTCTCGCCCGCAGCTTATTGATTGGAAATGGCGCATGACGGATCCTTCACTCGGTACTCAACGCATTGATCAGATTATGGCCTCGCTCTCGGCCCTGAACGACGCCCGGTTCGCGGACGCGTTGCGCCAGATCCATTCCCAGCGCCGAGGTCCTCTGTGGGGCGAGTTTCTCGCCCAGGCGGCCCATCACGCACAAGCGTTTCCGGCGCTCGCCGCGGTTAACCGGCGCATTCTCCGCCTAACGGAGGATTGGGCCTCGGAATCTTTCGGGGACGACGCCGATCCGGCCTCGTTGGCTACAACGGAAGGCGAGGAGTCCCTCGAATCCTCTGGTGCGACAACGACGACGACAGCTACGCACACCGCAGACGGAACGCTCGCAGCAGCAGTGCAGTCCAACCATGCCGTCATCCTGAACGAGATGGAGTCGACTGAGACGTGGGCCGGGCGCGAGGAATTCCTCCGTTCCAGAACCGATGAGGCGCGCGCATTCATGACGTACGTCTTGAATATCGAAAGTCATTGGGACGACGTCCTCCGGCAGACTCGCCCGGAAGAGCGCGTTGCTCGGCGCAATCGGCTGAAGGCGCTTGCCGTCATGATTACCGACAAGTTCGGAGACATCTACTCTGATGCCCCAGATTACATAGTTTCGAACTATCAGGAGCAGGAGAAAACGCCACCGCCGAAATACTCCCGCCGACCTCGCGAGGAGCAGACCCCGGGCATGTGGTCCGACGACGCCGAGTCTGACCGGGACGACGTCGATGGCGCCTCTGGAATGCAGGTATCCCCTGATGCGGAAGGCGACGGGTCGGGCGCCGAGGCCGCAGTTGTCTCTAGGGAGGAGTCGAGCGACCGTCGGGCCAATCTAGACGGCGGCGACAATGACGATTCCGATTCCTGACGCGCGCCGCACTTCATCTTTGCCGCCGGATCGGGCCTGACCGGACCGCTACCCGTCGGCGATTTTTAAGGCCGCGTACTCGGTCCTCCGCCCACAATTGAACCTTGTATGACACAACACAACCATAGGTTACTAATTCCGGTTGTTGAATGGTCCGGCTAGCTTCGAAACTGAAATCCGCCTGGGCGGAGCCGAGGAAATGCTACCTCTTTTCTGAATTATGCGATGAGACGTGAATCAGTCGAAGCGGATATAGGCGGAGATTCGAATTTCAACCTGAAAGACTACGCGGAGGCGATGATGAGCGCCCGTGCGATACAGGGCCAATTAGCATCTAGGCCGGCCGGGACCGGAGGGTCGTGCGTTGAGTCGTCGGATTGGTCCGCTTCAGCCGCCCGGACTATGCAGTCCACTGCGAGTCGGATCGACTTCGATGATCTCAGCTCGCAGAAGTTCGTCAACGACGCCGGATCGGATGCCGACGACGAGCAGTGTGCGCGGGCCGACAACGCCACGAGTGACGACGGCAGCGACGTCGAGCCGGTCGGTCAGTCGGTGCCGGATTCCATCGCCGCCCGGTCGAGAGTCGCCTCCTCGTCCGGATCCGCATCCGGACTGGACGCGATCGCGGCGGCACCACCGGACTCGAGGCGCCCGATCAAGGGCTCCACCCCCAGGCGCCCTTGCGCCGCGTACAACTCGAGCTTCGACCTACTGTCGGCAATGTCGAGGTTGCGCATGGTCAACTGCCCGATCCGATCGGTTGGCCCGAAGGCGGCGTCGACCGTGCGCTCCATCGACAGCCGGTCGGGGTGATAGCTCAAGCCCGGGCCCTGCGTGTTCAGCAATGAGTAGTCCTCGCCCCGGCGCAGCCGAAGGGTGACCTCGCCGGTGACGGCCGAGGCCACCCAACGCTGCAACGACTCCCGCAGCATCAGCGACTGCGGATCCAGCCAGCGACCCTCGTAGAGCAGCCGTCCGAGCCGCCGGCCCTCGGCGTGATAGTTCGCGATCGTGTCCTCGTTGTGGATGGCGTTGAGCAGCCGCTCGTAGCCGATGAACAGCAGCGCCATGCCCGGCGCCTCGTAGATTCCACGGCTCTTGGCCTCGATGATCCGGTTCTCGATCTGGTCGCTCATGCCCAGCCCATGACGGCCGCCAATCGCATTGGCCTCGTGCACGAGGGCGACCGGATCGTCGTACTCGCACCCGTTGATAGCCACGGGGCGCCCCTCCAGGAAGCGCAGCGACACGTCCTCGGCCTGGATGTCGACGTCGGGGTCCCAGAACCGCACGCCCATGATCGGCTCGACGGTCTCCAGGCCGACGTCCAGGTGTTCGAGCGTCTTCGCCTCGTGGGTGGCGCCCCAAATGTTCGCGTCGGTCGAGTAGGCCTTCTCGACCGAGTCGCGGTAGGGCAGCTCGTGTTCCAGCAGCCACCGGCTCATCTCGGTCCGGCCGCCCAGTTCCGTGACGAACGCGGTGTCGAGCCAAGGCTTGTAGACACGTAGCTCCGGGTTGGCGAGCAACCCGTAGCGGTAGAAGCGCTCGATGTCGTTGCCTTTGAACGTGGAGCCGTCGCCCCAGATCGACACGTCGTCCTCCCGCATCGCGCGTACCAGCAAGGTGCCGGTAACCGCGCGGCCCAACGGAGTCGTGTTGAAGTACGCCCGGCCGGCGGAGCGCACATGGAATGCGCCGCAGGCCAGGGCAGCGAATCCCTCCTCGACCAGCGGCCCGGTGCAGGAGACGAGTCGGCTCAGCTCCGCGCCGTACTGGCCGGCCCGGCCGGGAATGGCCGCGATGTCGTCCTCGTCCGGCTGCCCCAGGTCGGCGGTGTAGGTGCAAGGCACCGCACCCTGATGCCGCATCCAGGCCACCGCCACCGAGGTGTCGAGGCCGCCGGAGAAGGCGAGACCGACCCGCTCGCCGATAGGTAGGGAGGTCAGTACCTTGGACACGCCGCAAACCCTAGCGGCCCAGTGCCGCGATGCCGGCACCCTGCCTGTATGAACTTGCGCACTCGTGCATAATCGTCCACATGGGCTACCGGGTCGGAGTTAGTGGTGCCAGCGGCTACGCCGGGGGCGAGTTGCTGCGTCTGTTGTCCGCTCATCCGGACTTCGAGGTGGTGGCGATCACCGCCCACGCCAGCGCCGGCCAACCATTGGCGGCATCCCAGCCGGCACTGCGCAGCCTCGCCGGAATGATTCTGACCGAGACCGAGCCGGAAGCGTTGGCCGAGGTCGACCTCGCCTTCCTGGCCCTGCCGCACGGCGCGTCGGGGGCATTCGCCGCCGCCCTTCCGGCCTCCGTACGGATCGTCGATCTCGGGGCGGATCATCGGCTGCTCGACGCCGCCGTGTACGAGCGCTACTACGGCGGCACCCACCCCGGAACGTGGACCTACGGCTTGCCGGAGTTGCCGGGGCAGCGCTCCGCGATCGCCGTCTCGACGCGGGTGGCCAACACCGGCTGCTACGCGGTGGCGACCACGCTCGCGCTGGCACCGCTGATCGCCGCAGGCGTCGTCGAGGCCGACGATCTCGTCGTCGTCGCGGCCAGTGGCACCTCGGGCGCCGGGCGAAGCGCCAAGCAGAACCTGCTGGGCAGCGAGGTCATGGGCGACGTGTCGCCCTACAAGGTCGGTGCCCACCAGCACGTTCCGGAGATCAAGCAGGCGACCGGTGCGTCCAGTCTGTCCTTCACGCCGATGCTCGCCCCTATGCCCCGCGGCATCCTGTCCACGGTTACGGCCCGGCCCGTTGCCCCGATCGACGCCGAGGAGGTTCGCGCGGTGCTCACGGCGGCCTACGCCGACGAGCCGTTCGTTCACGTCCTGGCGCCGGACGAGGTCGTGCACACGGGGGCGACGTTCGGTTCGAACAGCACGCATCTACAGGCCTACGTCGACGTCGACTCCGGTCGGGTAATCGTTACCTCGGCGATCGACAACCTCGGCAAAGGTGCCGCCGGTCAGGCCGTGCAGAACGCGAACCTGATGTTCGGCCTCGCCGAGACGGCCGGTCTGGCCGTCGATGGAGTCGCCCCGTGAGCGTCACCGCCGCGGCCGGGTTCCAGGCCGCGGGCGTGGCCGCCGGGATCAAGGCGGCCGGCGGCCGCGATCTCGCCCTCATCGTCAACGACGGCCCCTCCGACGCCGTCGCCGCCGTCTTCACGGCCAACCGGGTCAAGGCGGCGCCGGTGCTCTGGTCGGAGCAGGTCGTGGCCTCGGGGCGCGCGCGAGCGGTCGTGCTCAATTCCGGCGGGGCCAACGCGTGCACGGGTCCGGCCGGGTTCCAGGACACCCATCGGACGGCTGAGCATGCCGGTGCAGCGCTCGGGATCAGCGCCGGCGAGGTTGTGGTCTGTTCGACCGGGCTGATCGGTGATCGACTTCCGATGCCCGCGGTGCTCGGCGGGATCGATCAGGCCAGGGCCGCATTGCGCGCCGACGCCGGTGCGGAGGCGGCCGACGCGATCCGCACGACGGACACCGTGTCGAAGCAGGCGCACGTCAGCGGCGCGGGGTGGACGGTCGGCGGCATGGCCAAAGGTGCCGGCATGCTCGCGCCTAGTCTGGCGACGATGCTCTGCGTGCTCACCACTGACGCGGTCGTCGGACCGGGTCTGCTCGAGGAGGCGCTGCGGGCGGCGACCCGGGTCAGCTTCGATCGGCTCGATGCGGACGGCTGCATGTCGACCAACGACACCGTCGTGCTGCTGGCCAGCGGCGCCTCGGGCGTCGAGCCGGATCCGATCTTCTTCGCCGATGCCGTCCGTGACGTCTGTCTCGACCTGTCCGCGCAGCTGCTCGCCGACGCCGAAGGCGCCACCAAACTGGTCGCTATCGAGGTGGTCGGCGCTGCCGATGAAGCCGACGCCGTCGAAGTCGGGCGCTCTATAGCGCGCAACAACCTGCTCAAGTGCGCGCTGTTCGGCAACGACCCCAACTGGGGCCGGGTGCTGGCCGCGATCGGCACGACCCGGGCCGCGTTCGATCCCGATCAGCTGGACGTCGCCATCAACGGCGTGCAGGTGTGCCGCGCCGGAGCTGCCGGCGACGACCGATCCCTGGTCGACCTGACCGGACGCGACATCTCGATCGTCGCGGATCTGCACGCCGGGCGCTCGGCCGCCACGATCTGGACCAACGACCTCTCCCACGCCTACGTCGAAGAGAATTCGGCCTACTCCTCATGAGCCGCAATCGCGAATCGGCCCTGAAGAAGGCGGCGACGCTCGTCGACGCGTTGCCCTGGCTCGAGCAATTCCACGGGAAGGTGGTCGTGGTGAAGTACGGCGGCAACGCCATGACCTCTTCCGAGTTGCAGCGCGCCTTCGCCGAGGACATCGTCTTTCTCCGCTACGCCGGGCTGCGCCCGGTCGTGGTCCACGGCGGCGGTCCGCAGATCACCGCGCATCTGAACAAGCTGGGAATCGCGAGCGAGTTCCGAGGCGGTCTACGCGTGACGACGCCGGAGGCGATGGCCGTCGTCCGCATGGTGCTGGTCGGGCAGGTCAACGGCGACGTCGTCAACCAGATCAATGCGCACGGCCCGTTCGCGGTCGGCCTGTCCGGCGAGGACGGCGGGATGCTGACCGCCGAGCGCCGGCCGGCGATGGTGGACGGTGAGCCCATAGACATCGGCCAGGTGGGTGACGTGACCGCGGTGGATACCAGCACGCTGCTGGCCCTGCTCGACGCCGGTCGGATCCCGGTGGTCGCGACCGTGGCCCGCGGCGCCGACGGCCTGTCCTACAACGTCAACGCCGACACCGCCGCCGCTGCGGTCGCGATCGCACTCGACGCCGAGAAGCTGGTGATGCTGACCGACGTCGAGGGCCTCTACGCCGAATGGCCGGCAAGCACCGAAGTGATCAGTTCGATCCGGTCGGTCGAATTGGGCGAACTGTTGCCGACGCTTGACGCCGGCATGATCCCGAAGATGGAAGCGTGCCTGCGCGCCGTCGACGGCGGCGTCCGTCGCGCCCACGTGCTCGATGGTCGAGTGCCGCACGCGTTGCTGCTAGAGGTCTTCACCACCGAAGGAATCGGAACGATGGTCCTGCCGACGGAGGAAGAGTCATGACGCTGAGCGAGCGCTGGAACACGGTGATGATGGCGAACTACGGCACGCCGCCCATCGCCCTGGACCACGGCCGTGGTGTGCGCGTCTGGGACGTCGAGGGCAACGAGTACCTCGACTTCGTCGCGGGTATCGCTGTGACCTCTCTGGGTCACGCACATCCGGCGATCGTCGATGCGGTGTCGAGCCAGGTGGCGAAGCTCGCGCACACCTCGAACCTCTACATCCACGAGCCCGGCGTCCGGCTGGCCGAACGGCTCCTCGAACTGCTCGGCCGCTCGGGTCGCGTGTTCTTCGCCAACAGCGGCGCCGAGGCGAACGAGTGCGCGTTGAAGCTGGCGCGTAAGCACGGCCGGGCGAACGGCGGCCGGGTCAGGGTCGTCTCCTGCGAGGGCAGCTTCCACGGTCGCACGATCGGTGCTCTGTCAGTGACCGGCAATGCGCCCAAGCGCGCGCCGTTCGAGCCGTTGCCCGGCCCGGTCACGTTCGTCGACTACGGCGACGTCGACGCTCTCGCCGCCGCTGTTGACGACGACACCGCGGCGGTGTTCGTCGAGCCGACCCTAGGTGAGGGCGGCGTCGTGCCTGCCCCGGCCGGGTACCTGGCCGAGGTCCGCCGTATCTGCGACGCCACCGGGGCCCTGATGGTGCTCGACGAGGTGCAAAGCGGCATCGGTCGCACCGGTCACTGGTTCGCCTCCACCGCCGAGGGTGTGCAGCCGGATGTCATAACCCTGGCCAAGGGGCTAGGCGGTGGCTTGCCGATCGGTGCCTGCATCGGTTTCGGCGCGGCGGGCGAGGTCCTGGTCCCCGGCGATCACGGCAGCACCTTCGGCGGTAATCCGGTGTCCTGCGCGGCGGCGCTCGCCGTCCTCACGACGATTGCCGACGAGCACCTGCTCGACAACGTCAAGGTCGTGGGCGAGCGATTGGCCGACGGGCTACGGGCGATCGACCACGAACTCATCACGGAGAGCCGAGGCAGTGGGCTGTGGCGGGCGCTTGCGCTGAGCACTCCCAAGGCCGGCGAGGTCGAGGCGGCCGCCCGGCGCCGCGGCCTGCTGGTCAACGCGGTCAAGCCCGACGTCATCCGGCTGGCTCCTCCTCTGGTGTTGAGCGCCGACGAAGTCGATCAGGCGGTGCCGCGGCTGGCCGGGGCAGTCGGTGAGGTCGGCGGCACATGACCCGCCACTTCCTGCGTGACGACGACCTCAGTCCGGCCGAGCTGACCGAGGTACTCGATCTGGCCGCTGCGGTGAAGGCCGAACCTTTTCGCTACCGCCCGCTGGACGGCCCCCGGTCGGTCGCCGTCATCTTCGACAAGCACTCCACGCGCACCCGGGTGTCCTTCAGCGTCGGCATCGCTGAGCTCGGCGGATTTCCGTTGGTGATCGACGCCGCATCCAGTCAGCTCGGTCGCGGGGAACCGATCGAGGACACCGCTCGAGTCCTCGATCGCCAGGTCGCGGCCATCGTGTGGCGCACCTTCGGGCAGGACCGGATCGAGGCGATGGCCGCGGCCAGCCACGTGCCCGTCGTCAATGCGCTCACCGACGCCTTCCATCCGTGCCAGATCCTGGCCGACCTGCAGACCGTTCGTGAGCGCAAGGGGCGGTTGGCCGGGCTTACGCTCTGCTACTCCGGCGATGCGGCCAACAACATGTCGCATTCATATCTGCTCGGTGCCGCGGCGGCCGGGATGCACGTGCGGATCTGCGGTCCGTCCGACGATCAACCCGACCCGCAAATCGTCGCGGCGGCCAGCAAGATCGCCGCTGACACGGGCGGGTCGATCACCGTCACTGATCGTCCGGAAGCCGGCTTCGACGGCGCCGACGTGCTGGCGACCGACACCTGGGTCTCGATGGGGCAGGAGACCGAGGGCTACGCTCGCAACAGCCGATTCGCCCCCTATGCGATCGACTCGCGTGCACTCGCCCTGGCGGCGAGGGACGCGATCGTCCTGCACTGCCTGCCGGCCTACCGCGGCAAAGAAATTGCACCCGAAGTGATCGACGGCCCGCAGAGTGCAGTGTGGGACGAGGCGGAGAACCGGCTGCACGCGCAGAAAGCGCTGCTCGTCTGGCTGCTGGAGCGCTCCTGATGGCAGTCGCCCGAGCGCGTGCCACGACGGCCGGACACGACCTGTCGGGCAAGGCCGCCCGGCACGCACGGATCGTGGCGACGCTGGCCACCCGGCCGATTCGGTCGCAGGCCGAACTCGCCACGGCACTGGACGCCGACGGCCTGCAGGTCACTCAGGCGACCCTGTCCCGGGACCTGGACGAACTCGGCGCGGTGAAGCTGCGGACGCCCGACGGTGGGCTCCCGATCTATGTAGTGCCCGAGGACGGCTCGCCGCTGACCAGCCGGCAGGTTGCCGACGCGCCGCCGCAGCGACTGGCGCGGCTGATCGCAGAGCTGCTCGTGTCGGCCGAGGGCAGCGCCAATCTGGCCGTGTTGCGGACGCCGCCGGGCGCCGCCCATTTCCTGGCCTCGGCGCTGGATCGGGCAGCACTGCCGGAGGTATTGGGCACGATCGCGGGCGACGACACCATCGTGGTCGTGGCTCGAGATCCGCGCGGCGGAACCGCGCTGGCCCAGCATCTGGTTGCGCTACCGCACACGGGCGACGCGTTCGGTGGTCCCGCGACGAGCGACGAAACGGAGGCGCTGTGACGACCCCGCCGGTCACCCGGCTGTGGGGCGGCCGGTTCCAGGGTGGGCCTGCCGACGCACTCGCGGCGTTGTCGCTCTCGACGCACTTCGACTGGCGCCTGGCCGGATACGATCTCGCCGGTTCACGTGCGCACGCCCGCGTGCTACATCGGGCCGGCCTGCTCGAGGACGCCGCCCTCGACGCCATGCTGGCCGGTCTCGACCGGCTGGCGGCCGATGTTGGCTCGGGCGACTTCGCCCCCCAGCCGGCCGACGAGGACGTGCACACCGCCTTGGAGCGTGGACTGATCGAACGCGTCGGCGCCGACCTCGGCGGTCGACTGCGGGCCGGGCGCTCGCGCAACGATCAGATTGCGACGTTGATCCGGCTCTACCTGCGCGACGAGGCCCGGACCCTGCGCGGTGAACTGGGCGAGCTGGTGGACGTGCTGGCCGAGCAGGCCGAGCGTCACCTGGACGTCGCGATGCCGGGCCGCACCCACATGCAGCACGCGCAACCGGTTCTGCTGGCGCATCACCTGTTGGCCCATTGCTGGGCGTTCGTGCGCGACATCGACCGGTTCGCCGACTGGGATGCGCGCGCCGCGGTCAGTCCATACGGGTCCGGTGCGCTGGCCGGCTCATCGCTCGGGCTCGATCCGGAACTGGTCGCGGCCGAACTCGGCTTCGATTCCGCGGCGCCGAACTCGATCGACGCGACGGCCTCGCGAGACGTCGTCGCCCAGTTCGCCTTCGTGTCGGCCATGATCGCTGTCGACCTGTCCCGGTTGGCCGAGGAGGTCATCCTCTGGGTGACCAAGGAGTTTTCCTTCGCCCGTCTCGACGACGCGTATTCGACCGGGTCGTCGATCATGCCGCAGAAGAAGAACCCCGACATCGCCGAGCTGGCCCGCGGCAAGGCGGGCCGGCTCATCGGTGATCTGACCGGCCTACTCGCGACCCTCAAGGGGTTGCCGCTGGCGTACAACCGCGACCTGCAGGAGGACAAGGAGCCGGTCTTCGACGCGGTCGACACGCTGCTGCTCGTTCTGCCGGCGATGGCCGGCCTGATCGCCACCCTCCGGGTCAACGCCGGGCGGCTGCGCGAGCTCGCCCCGGCTGGCTTCACGCTCGCCACCGACCTGGCCGAGTACCTGGTGCAGCGGGGCGTCCCGTTCCGCGACGCCCACGAGATCGTCGGCCATCTGGTTGTCTGGTGCCAGGTGAACGACGTCGGGCTGGATCAGGT
>JAFAWL010000031.1 GCA_019241805.1 Actinomycetota bacterium | reverse complement strand
GCGCTTGCCCACTGCTTCAGGGTCGCGGTCAGATCGTTGTCCTGGTTCAGCTGGCCTCGATGGTCGGCGACCGCTGCGCCGAGGGCGTCGTTGACACGAGAGGAGCAGTACCGGCTCGACTTGGCCTGGTAGTCGGTACCTGCGAAGACGGCGAGCGTCTCCTGGCCGCTCAGTGAGTTCTGAAGCCGCGGCCCGGCGTTGGACAGCGTCACCGAGCTAGGCAAAATCGCGACCTTGATCGAACTGCCGAGCGCCGACTGAACCCCCGCGGTGTCGCTGACCTTGGCTGTCGCGTCCGGCGCGACGTACAGCGGCGACGACCGGAGGGCAGTGACGGCATCGTCAACCGAGTCGGCCGCGGCGACCGGCGCGCCGGCGACGGCGAGCGCACTCACCGCGAGGGCCGTCAGGGCAGCCCGGGCGACCAGGCGTCGAGAAAGTCTCACGTGGTTAGGACGATTGGGGCCACGGCGGTGTTCCGACGAGACAGCAGCGCCTCGTACTGGTCATGGGTTGTCGTCTCTGCGGCGAGACGGATCGGCTTGTTCGTGCCGTGATAGTCCGACGATCCGGTGCGTACGAGGTCGAACTGGTCGGCCAGCACTCGCAGGTCGGCCCGGTCCTCGGGCGCGAGATCCGGGTGGTCGATCTCCAGGCCGTCCAGTCCGACGGCGGCCATCTCGGCAATCACCTCATCCGCCACGACCTGGCCACGGCGGCGGGCACGCGGATGCGCGAAGACGGTCACGCCCCCGGCGTTGCGCACCAGGCGGATCATGTCGAAGACGTCCTGGTCGTAGTTGCGGACGTAGTACGGCGAGAAGGGCGACAGCAGGTCCGCAAAGGCAGCACCGACATCCGGAACGACGCCGGATTCGACGAGCGCCCGCCCGATGTGTGGGCGTCCGACCGCGCCGCCGGCCGAGATGTCCGTGACCTGCTCCCAGGTGATCGGGTAACCGGCCCCGATCAGATTGTTGACGATCGCCTCGCCGCGGTGGAGGCGGCTCTCGCGCAGACGGGCCCGGGCCTCGCGCAACTCCGCGTCGTCACGGTCGTAGAGGTAACCGAGCAAGTGCAGTCCGATGCGCCGGTTCGGACCGAACCAGGCGCAGGAGAATTCAGTGCCTTGTACGAGCGTCAGGCCTGCGGGCAGGGCAGCCTCGGCCGGGTCCCAGCCCGCGGTGGTGTCGTGGTCGGTGATCGCGAGAACGTCCACCCCGGCGGCAGCGGCGGCCTGCACCAGCTGCTCGGGAGTGTCAGTGCCGTCCGAGGCCGTACTGTGCGTATGAAGATCGATGACCACCACCCGAGCCTAGGGTGCGCGCTTCGCGTCGCCCGCCAGGTGGGGCCGATCAGCCCACAGGGACGCGGCCGACGGTGCAGAATGTGGCGCGATGGCTACTCCGCCGCGACCGCGAGTATTTCGACCTGGAGCTCTTCTTCCCGGGCGGAAGGCGGCGCTGCCCTGGATCCCGGAGGTCGATCGCAGTAGTGCGATCGTAGATGTCGGCGTGTACCGGGACGGGGCACGTCAGCCTGACTTCGACAGCTGGCAGGACGCGCACGACGATGTGCTCTCGCGCGGCACGGGATTCGTCTGGATCGGGCTGCACGAGCCGAGCGCATCGCAACTGTCCGGGTTCGCGCAGCACTTCAACCTGCACCCCTTGGCCGTCGAGGATGCGGTGGTGGCGCACCAGCGACCCAAGCTTGAAACCTACGATGACATGTTGTTCGCCGTCGTCAAGACGATCCATCACGACCTGGAGGGGCACGGCGCAACGGCCGTGGTCGAGAGCGGCGAGGTGATGCTGTTCGTCGGACCGAACTTCGTCATAACCGTCCGCCATGGCGAGCACGGCAACCTGCGTGGCCTGCGACGACGACTGGAGGCCGACGGCGAGCTGCTGGCGCGCGGCCCGTCGGTCGTATTGCACGCCGTACTCGACAACGTCGTCGACAACTACTTGGAGGTCGTCCACGCCCTGCAGTTTGATCTGGACGAGGTCGAGAACTCGGTATTCGGCGGCGCGAAGCGAGCAGCCGACACCAATCGCATGTACATCCTTAAGCGCGAGGTGCTCGAACTGCGCCGGGCCGCTGCGCCGCTGACCAATCCGCTGCGCTTTCTCGCCGACGATCGCTGTGCGTTCGTCGCTGAGGACGTACATGAATACTTTCGTGACGTTCTGGATCACCTGTCCGAAGTCGTTGAGCAGGTCACGTCGTTCGACGACCTACTCAACAATCTGGTCCGCGCGAACCTCGCCCAGGTCTCGGTCGTCCAGAACGAGGACATGCGCAAGATCTCCGCGTGGGTCGCGATCGCGGCGGTTCCCACAATGGTGGCGGGCATCTACGGCATGAACTTCAAGTACATGCCCGAACTGGGATGGCGCTATGGCTATCCGGTCACCGGTGCGATCGTGATAGCGGTTTGCGTCTTGATGTTTCGTGCCTTCAAACGCAATGGCTGGCTCTGACCTGATGGATCCATTGCCTGGCCTCATTCGCGTCCGGATCTCGCAGGTTTCGCAGCAGAACCCAGCGGGGGATCGCCGACCGGCTCCGCGGTCCCTATGCTTCCGCTGTGGACCGTCGACAATTCCTGCGCCGGGGGGTGCTCGGTGGCGGCTTGATGGCCGCTGGTGCCGCTGCCGGCGCAGGCGCGACGTTAGCGGCAGAGGACTATCGCGTCGATATTCACATCAGTGCGTCCGGGCACGCCGTGGGCGCGCAACGGCCGGCGGGGGTGCAGGGCACCTCGATCGTTTACCGCGTGCCCACCGACGAACCCATCGTGGCATTGACGTTTGACGACGGCCCGTCGACGAAATACACGCAGCGGATTCTCGACATACTCAGCGACTCCGGCACGGTAGCGACATTCTTCGAGATCGGGTTGCACGTCCAACGCCTACCTTGGCTTTCGCGGCAGGTCGCCGCCGATCATCAGATCGGGAACCACACCTGGTCGCACCCGGATCTGTCATTGGCCGGGGCCGGCACGGCGACGCGTGAACTCGCCCGCGGCGCGGCCGAGATCGCGCAGGTCACGGGTCAGCCGCCGACCGTGTTCCGACCGCCCTACGGCTATTTCTCGGGCGCAACCGCAATGGTCGCCGCTGGCATGCACTATCCGATGATCTTGTGGGACAACCGCTTCGACGTGACCGAGGACGTGAGCACGAATGTCGATCGTCTGGCCCGCTCCATTCGGCCGGGGTCGATCGTGCTGGGCCACGACGGTGGAACGCTTGACAACGCGGTGGTCCCCGCGGCATTACCCTTGCTGATCGACCGCCTACGATCCCAGGGACTGAAGTTCGTGACCGTTTCGCACCTGCTCGCCCACGCCGCCGGCGGATCGGCCGCGCCCGCTCAGGCTTGACGTGACCGACGCGACGCCGGCCACGGGCCGGAACGATTCGGATCGAAGCCGCACGGTGGAGCACGCGGCTGCGGTCGCGCCTGACCTGGGCCGGGGCGGCCGGGCGACCCGGATGGTGGCGGTCCTCGTCGTCGCGGCACTGCTCATCATCGGAACGGTGCACGGCAGCGACGACGATTTCCCGCTCGGCCCGTTCCACATGTATTCGACCAGGGGCGACCCGAACGGCGTTGCCCGCGAACTGCGTGTTCAGATCATCACCGACAGCGGGCGCGTCGTCGACGTCACGAACGCGCCGGGGGCGCCGCGGCGGGCCGAGCTCGAGGGCCGAGTCGACATACTGCGGACTGACCCGGCGGAACTGCGCCGCATCGCCTCGCCTTACGTGGCGCAGGTCGGCCCCACGGCCGTGGAGCTTCGGCTGGTGTGGGAGAACCATCCGTTGCGTGACGGCCGGCAAGCGCCCGCGTACAACACTGTGATCTGCAGCGTGCCAGTCGGGGTCGCGTCGTGACTTCCACCGGTACATCGACGGCCGCCTCGCCCGCCGCGGGCACGGCGGCCCGTTCAGTGTCGTCGTGGTGGTTCCCGCCGACGCCGATCAGCCGCATCGCGATCTTCCGCGTGCTGGTCTACCTGTACATCCCGATCGACATGTTCATCACCGGATCGTGGGTTCGCAGCCACGCGCGGCTGGGACCGACGTTGTACCAGCCGTTACTCATCGCTCGGTTGTTTCACCTGCCCGCTCCGACGACGGCTTACGTCACCGTGTTGCAGTTCGTGGTGGCGGCAGCGGCGATCGTTGCCCTGAGCGGCCGGGCGCCTCGCATGGTCGGCTGGCTGGTCCCTTTCCTGTACCTCGCGTGGATGTTGGTCGCAATGTCCTACGGGAAGGTGGATCACGATCGATTCGCATTTCTGGTCGCGCTGTTCGTGCTGCCTACCGTTGGCGCGGCCGGCGCCCGCGATACCTGCAGCAGTCTTCGAGCCGGCTGGGCCCTGCGCTGCGTTCAAGTCTCAGTTGTCGCAACGTACTTCCTGTCGGCGTGCGCCAAAGTCCGCGCAGGGGGTTGGAACTGGCCGACCGGCGCGACGCTTGAGCTGGCGTTGATCCGACGTCACACCTTCCTTTCCACCTGGTTGATCGACAGGCCGTATCTTCTGGTGCCAATGCAGTTCGCCATGCTCGGCGCCGAACTTCTCTCGCCGCTTCTGCTGCTAGCCCGCTCGGATCGCGCTAAGAGCGCGGTCGCACTGGTCATGTGGTCGTTTCATATCGCCGTGTATGCGGGGGTCTCCATCGTTTTCCTTCCCCACTGCGTCGCTATCGCGTCCTTCGTACCGTTGGAACAAGGGTGGGCGGCGCTTCGGGGCCGCGCTCACGGACTAGCCGACCGAACGAAGGGCGGTCCTCGGCTACCCGGCGCGCAGCCCGATGCGGCTGCGGCCGGGCACCACAACTCAGATCAGCCGCCGCTCGGCTGAGATCGGGTCGGCGGCCGGACTCGTCCACCGCTTACGCAGCGCCGCTCGGAGCCCGTCGTCCGCCCGCTCACGTCTACCGTCATGCGCGAAGCGTGGCGCGCGGAGCCCCGATCAGCGGAATGACGCCGTGATCTGCTGCTCCACCTCGGCGTAGGCACTCCCGGCCCGACTGAGCAACTGACCGATACCGTCGAGCGCGTCGGCCATACTGCGCGCACCGCGGTCGTACTGCTCGTACAGAGCAGCGAACTGGGTCGCCGCCGTGCCGGTCCAATCCGATCCCACGAGCGGGCTCAGAGAACTTGTCAACGCCTGATTCGCGCTTCGGTTCTCTGCCGATGTACGGGCAACGGTCGAACTCATCGCTTGCAACTGCTCGGGTGAAACCTTCAACAATCCCATCTCGCTGTCCTCCCTTGGTCGCCGACTCGGGCGGCCGGCTGAAAGAAACGGTATGCGAACGAAACCTTCGACGTCGGCGGGGGAACTGCACTGTGGACAACGTGAGCTCGTCACGACGTTATCCACAGGCGGCCCGCGTTCCTCCCCCGGCAGCCGTCCGTCCCCAACACTTCGACGATGAAAATCGTGGTGACGATCGATGAGGGCACCTGTGAGCGCGACGTCGAGCTCATCGGGACCACCTGGACGTCCTTCGGCGAGTTGTTGCCTCACCTACGGGCCAAAACCGGCGTCACCGGGGACGCATTCTGGAGTGGCTCGCATCGGCTCTTCCCGGAGAATCGACTCGGGGGGCCGGGGCTGCTGCCGGGCTCACGACTGACCACCGCAATCTGCGATACCCGCGTTCGCGGGGAGGAGGCCGTCGCATCGCTCGACGTCGTCGGAGGTCCTCATGCCGGCTGCACCTATCCGATCACTTCCACGGCAGACCTGTTGATCGGTCGCGACGACGGGTGTGCGCTGCGGCTGGACGACGCATCCGTCTCCAGGCGACACGCAATCGTTCACGCCGGTCACGAGGGTGTACAAATCCGCGATCTCGGATCTCGGAACGGTTGTTGGGCCGACACCGGCCGAACGAAGTCGACTATCATGCGCGCGGCCGCGCACTTCTCGATCGGCGAGTCGGTGCTCGCGATCGCGGACCCCTCCGGTCCCCCGGCGTCGATCGAGCGACAACCGTTCGGCACCATTGCCGTCACCCGGAGTCCGCGGTTCCCGAGTAGCTCACCTCGGACGTTGACTCCACCGCCCGGCGCGACCAAGGTGGCCCGGCGTCGACTTCCCTGGGCAGCCGTGGTCCTGCCGATTGCCACCGCCGTTCCGATCGCCCTGCTCACCCACAGCATGGAATTCTTGGCATTTGCCCTTATGTCGCCAGCCCTTTCGCTCGGCGTCGGCCTCAATGAGCATCGCGGTCCGGGGCTGCATCGCATCGTGCGGCGACGCGCGCTCCGGCGTGCGTTCCGACACGAGGTGGACAGCGAGCTGATGTCAGAACGGTCGGATCGACGACGAGCGGACCCTGACCCGTGTGCACTCGCACGAATTATTGCCGGGCCCACGGACCGATTGTGGGAGCGAGACCCAACCGATCCCGACTTCCTACGGCTGCGCATCGGGCTCGCCGACCAACCGTCACTCACTCGCATAGACCTCGGCGACGGCGCGAAGCCGGCCGGTCGGCTTCGCTCTGTTCCCGCGACTGTCGCACTGACCGACGGCGCGCTTGGCCTGACCGGACACGTCGCGACTGCGCGCCGCGCCGCGGCCTGGGCGGTGTGTCAACTGGCCGCGCTGCATTCACCAGCCGACGTTTCGATCCTGCTCGTCGCCGACGATCGCGCTGCCCGCGCCTGGCGCTGGACCCGCTGGCTGCCACATGTGGTGCGGGCCCGAGCCGAGGAATACATCAGCGAGCTCTGCGCTGCTCTGCCCCAACAGCCGAATAGCCCGGTCAGCGCGCCCACGCGGAACGCGGCGCACGTAGTGCTCGTCGTCGACAGCTGCCCGACGACACTACGCACGCCGGTCGAGCTGCTCATCCGAGGACACTCCGGAGTCGGCGTGATCTGCGTCGGCGAACAGTCGCTGTCACCCAGCTGTCGCCAGCACATACGCATCAACGGCGACTTGTTCACTCGGGCCGACCTTCGTATACCTGGCAACGACGGATCGAAGCAACACGTCCTGGAAGGAATCCTGCTCGACCAGGTCGGCGACGGCTGGTGCGACCGGTTCAGTCGTGCCCTGGCCGGAGTCGATGACGCCACCCGTCCGGATTCCACCGGCCTGCCGGAATCGGTACGTCTGCTCGAACTTTTCTCACCGGATGCGCTGGCGCCGCATCAGATATCGGCCACCTGGCAGTCGGCGCCGTCGCTATCGCCTCCCATGGCGGCGACGTCGGCAGGCCCCTTCACACTCGACCTCGTGCGCGACGGACCGCATATTCTCGTCGCCGGCATGACCGGCGCGGGAAAGTCCGAGCTGCTTCGGACGATGATCTGCGCGCTCGCCCTTACCAACGCTCCGACCGACGTGTCCTTCCTGCTAGTGGACTACAAGGGCGGAGCGGCATTCGCCGAGTGCGCCGAGCTTCCGCATTCAACGGGAATGATGACCGACCTCGATCCGCATTCGACGCATCGGGCGCTTATCAGCCTCGACGCCGAAATCCGACGGCGTGAGCGCGCCTTCGCCGAATTGCGAGTGTCCGACCTCGATGCGTACCGCCGTGCTCGGCGGGAATCGAGCGAAGAACTCGGGCGGCTACTGATCGTGATCGACGAGTTCGCCGCGCTCGTCGAGGAACAGCCTGACTTCATGAGCGGTCTGGTCAGCCTCGCCCAGCGCGGTCGGTCGCTCGGCATCCATCTGGTGCTGGCCACCCAGCGACCCAGTGGCGTGGTGTCCAGTGATATCAAGGCCAACGTTGGGGCGACGATCGCGTTGCGCGTGGCCGACGCACTCGATTCGCTGGATGTGCTCGGCGTGCGGGACGCGGCCAAGATCGACCGACAGCTCCCGGGGCGGGCCTTGGTGCGCATTGGGTCAGACCTGATCGAGGTCCAGACCGCGTGCGTGCACGAGAGCGCGTCAACGTCTCATCCGACCGGCGTCCTCGTCCTGGACGACTGGCGACAAAGCGCCGCGGTCGCCCCGATGGACAGAGGGACCGGTGGCCCGACCGACATTCAGTCGATTGTCGAGGCGATCAGCCGGACATATCGCGACGGGCAATGGACCGCGCCGAGACGACCGTGGTCCGCCCCGCTTCCGGAGCGGCTCGACCTGACCGCGATCGCCGAAGGGACCGGCGACTTGTCAACCGGCCCGCTCATCGGGCTCATCGACCGTCCCGAGCAGCAGTGCCACCATGCCCTGGTTCTCGACTCGGACGCGGGGTTGGCCGTGTTCGGCGGAGCCCCCGGCAGCGGCCGATCAACCGCTTTGATCACAACGGCTCGCGCGGTGATGGCGGCGATTGGTGAACCAGCCGTTGACGTGCACCTACTCGACTTCGCCGGCGGCACACTACTGTCGACCGCGTCGTCGTGGGGCTGCATCGGAACTGCGCTCGACCGCAGCAGCCTCGACGCGGTAGCAACGTTTTTGCGACGACTTCTGGCCAGCACCATCCGACGCGCGCTGCTGGCGCCCGTTGCCGGACGGCCCCCCGGTCGCGGGGATTCTCCGCCGCCGCCGCACACGCTTCTACTGATCGACGGCTGGGATCAGTGCGCGAGCGCACTCGACCAACACCCGGCCGCCTGGTCAGTGCTGGTCGATCTCGTCCGATCGGCACGTCAGACCGGCATCAAGATCGCGGTCGCCGGGTCCCGCTCGGTATTGACGCACGGACTGTTGTCCGATGCGGCCGACCGATTCGCCTTGCACCTGACCGACCGCTCCGACTACGTCCTTGCCGGACTCGATCAGCGCGCAGTTCCCGACACGATGCCGCCCGGTCGGGCCGTTCGGCTCGCCGACGGCGCGGTATGTCAGCTGGGCCGCAGTCGGCCCGATGATTTACCTCCCGTGTTTGCCGGCAATCACGCCGCGAACGATCGGGTCGTCGTTCGGGCGCTGCGGTCTGATCCGGCCCAATCGCCCGGCGTCGGTAGGACGTCGCCGGGAAGTCTGCTCATCGGCGTCGGCGGCGACCTGTCCGAGCCGGTTGAAGTCAACCTACGCAGCGGCACTCGGCGCTTTCTCATCGGTGGGCCCGCCGGCTCCGGTCGATCAACCCTTATGACTTCACTCCTTCGACAGGCAGCTGCACAATGCCTTGACGTCGAGGTAGTCGCGACCCGTGGACCCTTGGCAACAGCGGCCCGAGAACTTGGCGTCACCACTCATCCGCCCTCGGGCACGTTGACCAGCCACCGAGGCGGCCTGTTACTCGTCGACGACGTCGAGGACCTCCTCGATGCTCCCCTCCTCGCCTTCCTCGATGAAGTTGCGGCCGACGAGTCCGCAGCGGGCGGCCTGGTCGTCGCGGTGCGCACCGACGAGATGCGCGCATGGCATAGCGCGCTAGTGGCCCGTATGCGCCGGGCTCGCACCGGCATTCTGCTCGCGCCTCGGCCGACCGACGGAGAGCTTCTCGGCGTTCGCCTACCGCCGATTCTCGACCCCACCCGCGCTGGCCGCGGATACCTCGTCAGCCAGGATCCCGTTCATCAGCAGGGCGTCGCCGGCGAAGCGGTGATCCCGGTGCTCGTGACGCCATGAGTAACCGTTCAGCCCTAGCTTTCGCGCATGTGTGGATAGCGATGATCTGTAGGCGGCACGAACGTTTCTTTGATCGCGCGAGGCGACACCCAGCGCATCATGTTCGCAGCCGAGCCCGCCTTGTCGTTGGTGCCCGACGCGCGCGACCCACCAAATGGCTGCTGCCCGACGACCGCCCCGGTCGGCTTGTCGTTGACGTAGAAATTTCCGGCAGCGAATCGCAGCTCGTTCATCGCGCGCTCGACGGCCGACCTGTCGGTCGAAAAAATCGCACCGGTCAGGCCGTAGGCAGAAATCGACTCCAACTGCGCAAGCTCGTCTTCGAACGCCGAATCCTGATAGACATGGACGGCGAGGATCGGGCCGAAATACTCGCGAACGAATACCTCGTCGGTCGGATCATCTGCTCGGACCACCGTCGGACGCACGAAGAATCCGACCGAGTCGTCGACTTGTCCGCCCGCTTCGACGTGGTGCGCCGAGGATGCACGCAGGCGTTGCAGAACGCCAGCAAGGCGGTTGAAGGCTCGACGATCGATCACGGCGCCGCCGAAGTTCGAAAGGTCGGTGACGTTGCCGTATGTCAGCGATTCGGTCGCTGCCGCCAGCTCGTCGCGCACGCCGCGGGCCCAGAGGGATCGAGGTATGTATGCGCGCGACGCGGCCGA
>JAFAWL010000022.1 GCA_019241805.1 Actinomycetota bacterium | reverse complement strand
CACCGGCCTCGACCAACATCGCCGTCCTGGCCCGCGCGCACTATCAGCAGACCTTGACGGTCTCGACACCGTTCACCTTCATCCTGAACAAGTCCGGCCGTAGCGCAACGGTGCCGGCCACGCTGAGTGCAACCCGGGCCGAGCTGGTCTTCTGGGCACCGGACAACAAGACGCATCCGGGATCGACGAGCAACGCCTTCCTGCTGCTCGACATCAGCTTCAGCGACAACCAGGGCGACACCGAAGTCGGGTTCGATCCGTCGCTGCTCACGATCACCCCGGACGGCGGCGCGGCGATAAAGGCCCAGAACTTGTCCAACGAAGCCGACAAGGTGCTCGTCGGGTTCGAGGTGCCGGCCGGGTTCACCGACGGGACCGTCACCCTGGGCGGGTCATTCGTCGACAGCAGCGGCATCACCAACGCGGTCGCGGCGCCGGTGAGCTTCCCGGTCGCGATTCCGGCCGGATGATCAGCGCGCCTCGAACCGAGCGACGCGGCTGTTAACGCAGGAAGGTGTCGACCGCGATGGCGACGAAGACGAAGGCGAGGTAGCTGTTCGACAGGTGGAACAGCTGCATCGGCTTGGGACTCTTGCCGGTGACGGTGCGCCGGTAGAGCCGATGGGCGGCGTAGAGCAGGCAGGCGCCGGCGGCGCCCGCGAGCAGGGCGTAGACCCAGCCGGTGGCCAAGGGCCACAGCAGCAGGGAGGTGGCCACGGTCAGCCACGCGTAGCCGACGATGTCCCGGGCGACGCGCTGCTGGGTGGCCACTACCGGCAACATCGGGACACCGGCCCGCTCGTAGTCGTCCCGATAGCGAATCGCCAGGGCCCAGAAGTGTGGTGGTGTCCAGAAGAAGATGATCCCGAACATGACGACCGGGGCCCAGGCCAGCCGGTCGGTAACAGCCGCCCAGCCGATGAGCACCGGCATACAGCCGGCGGCGCCGCCCCACACGATGTTCTGCGCGGTGCGACGCTTGAGCACCATCGTGTACACGACGACATAGAAGGCGATCGCCAGCGCCGTCAGACCGGCGGCAAGCCAGTTCGTGACCGACCCCATCAGCGTCACCGCGATCACAGCCAGCGCGCAACCGAACGCGAGCGCGGCCCGGGGGGTGACGTCATGACGGGCCAGCGGCCGGTGCCCGGTTCGGCGCATCAGCGCGTCGATGTCTCGATCGACGTAACAGTTCAGCGCATTCGCACTGCCGGCCGCCAATGTGCCGCCGACGAGGGTGGCGACGACGAGCGACCAGGACGGCAGCCCGTGCGCCGCCAGGATCATGGCCGGCAGGGTGGTGACCAGCAGCAGTTCGATGATCCGTGGTTTGGTGAGCGCCACGTAGGCGCCGACGCGCGTGCGCAGCGACGCGGTGCCCGGCCCAACCACGGGCACTCGCGGGGCGTCGAAGGCCACCGACTGGGATACCACCGATTCCGGAGCAATCGGCGTCTGCGTCACGCCAACAGGGTAACCGCCGGTCGGCGCCAGATCGCACCGACCCAGCCACCGGTCCATTGCGCCACTCGAGTTCGATCGCGCGAGCTGGGTACACCTATCAGACACCCGCCCGTCACGCGGCGGACGGGCACCGCTGGCAGAGTCGCGCTGGTATCGATGCGCCGGCGCCCCCGCACCGACACGCCGGTCAGGGGTGTGTCGGAGGGCACTACGCTGGGCAGTGTCGCATCAGGTGGCCCGCACCACTGGGAAGGGACCGAATCGACCGTGAGCACCGACACAACCGATCTTCCGGATGTGGTCACTACTCATCCGACGTGGTGGACGGATCTGGACACGCGTGCGGTGGACACCGCTCGGCTGCTGGCCGCGGATGCCGTGCAGCGGGCCGGGAACGGCCACCCCGGCACCGCCATGAGCCTCGCCCCACTCGCCTACCTGCTCTACCAGCGGGTGATGCGGCACGATCCCACGGATCCGAAGTGGATCGGCCGCGACCGCTTCGTCCTGTCCAACGGCCACTCGTCGCTGACCCAGTACTGCCAGCTCTACCTGTCGGGCTACGGACTCGAGCTTTCCGACCTCGAAGCCCTGCGCTCCTGGGGCTCGCTGACGCCGGGCCACCCGGAGTACGGCCACACCGCGGGCGTCGAGACGACCACCGGGCCGTTGGGGCAGGGAGTCGGCAACGCGGTCGGTATGGCGATGGCCAGTCGCCGCGAGCGGGGGCTGTTCGACCCCGACGCGGCGCCCGGCGAGTCGCCGTTCGATCACCACATATACGTGATCTGCGGCGACGGTTGCCTGGAAGAGGGCGTATCGGCCGAAGCCTCCTCGCTGGCGGGCCACCAGCAACTGGGCAACCTGATCCTGTTCTACGACGACAACCACATCTCGATCGAGGACGACACCGGCGTCGCCTTCAGCGAGGACGTGCTCGAGCGCTACCGCGCCTACGGGTGGCACACCCAGTTCGTCGACTCGGGCGAGGACGTGGTCGCGCTGGAGAGAGCCATCCGCGCCGCCCAGCGCGAGACCGCCAAGCCCTCGATCATCGCGATCCGCACCATCATCGGCTGGCCGGCGCCGACCAAGCAGAACACCGGCGCGGCCCATGGCTCGGCCCTGGGTGAGGAGGAGATCCGCCGCACCAAAGAGATCCTCGGCTTCGACCCGGACACCCACTTCGCCGCCGCCGACGACGTCGTGGCCCACGCCCGGCAGGTCGTCGACCGCGGGCGTGAGGCCCATGCGGAATGGCAGAAGCAGTTCGACGCCTGGGCCGCGGCCAACGCCGAGCGCGCCGCACTGCTTGCCCGCATCTCGACCCGCTCACTGCCCGACGGGTGGACCTCACACCTGCCGAACTTCCCGACGGAGAAGGACGGCAAGTCGAACGCGATCTCGACGCGTGCGGCCTCGGGCAAGGTCCTCAGCGCACTGGCCGGCGTTCTGCCCGAACTCTGGGGCGGCTCGGCTGATCTCGCCGAGAGCAACAACACCACGATGGAAGGCGAACCCAGCTTCGTCCCGGCCGAACATCAGACCAAGATGTGGCCGGGCGGTCCGTACGGGCGCACTCTGCACTTCGGCATCCGTGAGCATGCGATGGGTTCGATCATGAACGGCATCACGCTGCACGGCGGCACGCGCGTCTATGGCGGCACGTTCCTCGTCTTCAGTGATTACATGCGCCCGCCGGTGCGACTGGCGTCGCTGATGAAGATCCCGACGATCTACGTCTGGACCCACGACTCGATCGGTCTGGGCGGCGACGGTCCGACCCACCAGCCGATCGAGCACCTGGCGGCGCTGCGGGCCATCCCGGGGCTCGACGTCGTCAGGCCGGCCGACGCCAACGAGACGGCGGCCGTATGGCAAGCGACGCTGGAACACACCGACGGGCCGGTCGGCCTGGCCTTGTCCCGGCAGAACCTGCCGGTGATCGACGCCGCGAAGGCGGCCGGCGCGGTGAAGGGCGGCTACGTGCTCGAGGAGGCGTCCTCCGGATTGCCCCAGGTCATCATCGTCGCGACCGGTTCCGAGGTCTCGCTCGCCGTGGCCGCCCGCGAACGGCTGGAGGCCGAGGGCAGGCCGACCCGGGTGGTCTCCATGCCCTGCATCGAGTGGTTCCGGTCCCAGGACCGCGCCTACCAACAGCGCGTCCTGCCCGGCGAGATCAAGGCCCGGGTCAGCGTCGAGGCCGGAGTCGCGCAGGGCTGGCGCGAAATCGTGGGGGACGCCGGCGAGATCGTCAGCATCGATCACTTCGGCGCCAGCGCCGAAGGCAATGTCCTGTTCGAGCAGTTCGGGTTCACCCCCGATCGGGTGGTCGCAGCCGCGCACTCCGCACTCGAACGGGCCGGGGCCATCCGGGGCACCACCACCGGCAACTGAGCCCGCATCCGGGCCCGTCCGGCATCCACCGCAATTCCAGGAGAGGACACACTATGAGCGACGTACTCGCCGACCTTTCCGCCGAAGGCGTCTCGATCTGGCTCGACGACATCAGCCGTGAGCGCCTGCAGTCCGGCAACTTGGCCGACCTCATCGACAACAAGCACGTCGTCGGCGTCACCAGTAACCCGACGATCTTTCAGAAGGCCCTGGAGAAGGGTTCGGCCTACGACGAGCAGACCCGGGATCTGGCTGCGCGCGGCGTCTCCCTCGAAGAGGCGGTCCGGCTGCTGACCAGCTACGACATCCGCTGGGCCTGCGACGTGCTGCGCCCGGTGTATGACGAGACGGACGGCATGAACGGCCGGGTCTCGATCGAGGTCGATCCGCGCATCGCCCATGACACGAGCAAGACGACCGCGGAGGCCAAGGCTCTGTGGTGGCTGGTCGACCGGCCGAACGTGATGATCAAGATTCCGGCCACGGAGGCGGGCCTACCCTCGATCACGGCGGCCACCGCGGCCGGAATCAGCGTCAACGTCACGCTGATCTTCTCGCTCGAGCGCTACGACCGCGTGATGGACGCCTACCTGTCCGGACTCGAGCAGGCCAAGCAGAACGGCATCGACCTGTCGACCATCCGCTCGGTGGCCTCGTTCTTCGTTTCGCGCGTCGACACCGAGATCGACAAGCGGCTCGACAAGTTGGGCACCGACGAGGCCAAGGCGCTGCGCGGTAAGGCCGCCATCGCGAACGCCCGACTGGCTTACGAGCACTACGAGGACGTTTTCGGCTCGGTCCGCTGGCAGGCGCTCGAGTCGGCCGGCGCGCACAAGCAGCGGCCGCTGTGGGCCTCGACCGGCGTCAAGGACCCCTCCTACGACGACACCATGTACGTCGTCGACCTGGTCGCCGACAACACCGTGAACACGATGCCCGAGGCCACGCTGAACGCCGTTGCCGACCACGGGAAGCTGCACGGCGACGCCGTCAGCGGCACGTACGCCGAGGCCCAGAAGGTGCTCGACGATCTGGCCGCACTCGGCGTCGAGTACGACGATGTCGTCGAGGTGCTCGAGGCGGAAGGCGTCCAGAAGTTCGAGGACGCCTGGACGCAGTTGCTCGAAGGAGTGCAGCGCCAACTCGACGCCGCCCGCGGCTGACCCGCCACCGGCGCCCACCGCCAGCACCCAGAGAGGGAGATCAGGTGACCGAATCATCGGCGCAGACGGCGGCGCCCGACGTCCCTGCGCATCAGGCCGTCAACCTGGCCGCGGGGCCGGTGACCTACCAGAATCCGCTGCGCGATGCTTCGGATCGCCGTTTGCCGCGGGTGCCGCCGCCGTGCGCTCTGGTCGTCTTCGGCGTGACCGGGGATCTGTCCCGCAAGAAGTTGCTCCCGGCGGTGTACGACCTGGCCAATCGCGGCCTACTGCCGGCCGACTTCGTGCTTCTCGGCTTCGCCCGTCGTGACTGGGGCGATGGCGACTTCGAGTCGGTGGCCAAGAAGTCGGCCAAGCAGTACGCCCGCACGCCGTGGAGTGAGGACGTGTGGCGGCGCCTCAACGGCAACGTCAAGTTCGTGCCGGGCTCCTTCGACGACGACGCCGCCTTCGACGAACTGGCCAAGACCCTCGACGAGCTGCGCGACAGTCATGGCATCCATGGCAACGCCGCGTTCTACCTGTCGATCCCGCCCAACATGTTCCCGCTCGTGCTGGAGCAGATGAAGCGCACGGGCATGGCCGACAACCACAAAAGTGGCGGTTGGCGGCGCGTGGTCGTCGAGAAACCATTCGGCCACAATCTGGAGAGCGCGCTCGAACTCAACGGGTTGGTCGATCACGTCTTCACCGCCCAGGACGTCTTCCGGATCGACCACTACCTGGGCAAGGAAACTGTCCAGAACATCATGGCGATCCGGTTCGCCAACCAGCTGTTCGAGCCCGTCTGGAACGCCAACTACGTCGACTCGGTGCAGATCACCATGGCCGAGGACGT
>JAFAWL010000244.1 GCA_019241805.1 Actinomycetota bacterium | reverse complement strand
ACATGATGAGACCGCGACATGATGAGACCGCGGCATGATGAGACCGCGACATGATGAGACCGCGACATGATGAGACCGCGACATGATGAGACCGCGACATGATGAGACGGTGACCGACGCGTTCTATCTTCGGCTCGGCGTGAATCGCTACCAGCCGACGGAAGCGACCGAAAGTCCCTGGGACACGACCGCCCAACACGGCGGTCCGCCGACGGCCTTGCTGGCCCACGTCATAGACGCCACGCTCGATCCTTCCCTGCGGCTGGGTCGCATCTCGGTCGACTTCTTCGGACCGATCCCGCGTCGCCTTTTCACCGTCGAGGTGACGACCGTCAAGCCTGGACGCAGCGTGCATCTGTCCGCCGCCCGGATGATCGTCGACGGTCGGATCGCCGTCGAGGCCCGCACGTGGCACCTCGCACGGGGAGCCCGGCCGCCGGTGATCGACGAACCGCTTCCGCCGCCACCGCTGCCGGACTCGACGGAGCCGCTGATCTTCGCCGGCGATCAGGAATGGGGCTACGCCGACGCGATCGAGTGGCGCTTCGTCAGCGGTCACTTCAACCGTCCCGGGCCGGCCGCTGTGTGGACGCGCGTGCGCATTCCGCTCGTCGCCGGTGAGTCCGTCAGTGGTCAGGATCGGGCCCTAATTGCGGCCGACTCGGCCAACGGCCTGTCAGCGATGCTGCCGCTGCCGGAATGGTTTTCCATTCCACCGACGATGACCACGACGTTCGCCCGAATGCCGGAAGGCGAATGGATCCACCTGAACTGCCGCACCCGCCTCGCCGCCGACGGCATCGGGCTGGGCCACGCGGACCTCGCCGACCGTAAGGGATTCGTCGGGGAGACGACGCAGCCGTTGCTCATTCGGCGACGCTGACGCTCGCGCTCCGGCTGAGGCCGACCTACGGATATTCACGAGGGCCGAGCGTTTGCGGTTCGACCGCGTGATTCATCGAATTACCAGAGCTGCTCGCGTGAACCGTCGCTGAAGCGGCCCCGTGAGACCGGGTGACGAGGAGCCCGCTCGGTCTGATCGGGCCGCACTGTCGACGGGAGTTGACCATGACAATCATTTCTATCGTGCGCAAGCCTGTCCGGCTGGTCGTGTTGGGCGCCGGAGGTGCGGCGGTCGCCATTGTGTTGACCGCCTGCAGTAGTGGTTCCGGCAGCGGCAACTCAGCCGGAAATGGCAGTGCCGGCGTGCCCGCGACATCGGCGGCCTCAGCCACGACCGGCCCGGGCCCGGCGACGATCATGCTGTCGGGCGATCATCTGGTGAACGCGGCCGGCAAGACGCTCTATCTCTGGCAAGCCGACACCCGCGGGAAGTCCACGTGCGCCGGCGCGTGTGCCGCGGCGTGGCCGCCGGCGCCGGCCGGTGGCGCTCCCACCGCGGGCAGCGGGCTGGATGCGACCAAGCTCGGTTCCACGATGCGCGCGGACGGCTCGTCGCAGCTGACCTACGCCGGGCACCCGCTTTATACGTTCTACGGTGACTCGACGCCAGGACAAGCCAACGGTCAGGGCAAGAATGCCTTCGGGGCCAAGTGGTTCGAGGTCGGCGCCACCGGCTCGGCCGTCACCGCGTCGGACGGCGCGAGCGGCACGAGCACCCCAGGCAGTGTCGGCGGCTACGGCGCGGGCTACTGAGCCGAACCGGCGCTGCGGTCACTCTCCGATCTCGCCCAACCGGGGCACGACGGTCTCGCTGACGCGGGCGATCCAACCGACCGGGTCGTCCGCCGGCGGGGCCACCTGCACCTGGCTGAATCCCAGCCGCGCGTAACTCGCCATCAGGCTCACGAACGCGTCGGCGTCCTCGATCGCCGCACCGGTCACCAGCGTCTTGGTGATTGCGGCGTAGTCACGACCGACCGCATCGCAATGGCCGCGCAGGACGTCGAGCTTGCGGGCCGTGGTGTCGAGGTCACCGGACAGGTTGCAGGCATCCGCGTACAGCGCGACCAGACGCAGCGTCTTGCGCTCCCCGCCGCCGCCGATCAAGATTGGCGGCCGCGGCTGCTGGATCGGACGGGGGATGCAGACCGTCTCGGCGAGCTGATAGTGCTTCCCCTCAAACGGTCCGTCGTCGTCGCTCCACATCTGCTGGCAGATACGAATAGTCTCGTCCAGCCGCTCGAAGCGCTCCGCGACCGGTGGGTACGGGACGCCCAGGCCGAGATGCTCACGCTCGTACCACGCGGCCCCGATGCCGAACTCGGCCCGGCCGTTCGACAGGACGTCCAGGGTCGCGACGATCTTGGCCAGTAGCCCGGGATGGCGATAGGTAACCCCGGTGACTAGCAGGCCCAGCGTCATCTTCTGGGTCTGTGCCGCCAGGAAGCCCAACGACGTGTAGCCCTCCAGCATCGGCTCGGGCGGCCCCCCCTGCCCCTGCATCTGGAAGTAGTGATCCATCAAGGTGAACTTGGTGCAGCCTCCGGCCTCGGCCGCCTTGGCCGCGGCCGCCAGCATCACCGCGGTTCCGGCGGGTGTATCAGGCTGACTGAAGTTCATGAAGTGGATGCCGAGATCCATGCGGGTCGTCCTTCGCTCTGTCGTCCTGGCAGCGGGTCGGCAGCGGGTTGCCGGAGCAGGCGGCATCGTCACCGGCGTCGACGCTGCTCGCCGACGACCCTACTGATCACGCTGAGAGCGCACGACGAAAGCCTGGATCCCGCGTCGTACTCGGCCTACCGTTGATCACGCGGATCCGGCCGGGGCCGCCGCCGTTCGACGTCGACCCTGACGGTTCGTCGTCGAAGGGGGACGCGATCATGTCGAACCACCAGTGCCCGAAGTGCGAACTGCGCTTCGATCGGTTGACCGAACTCGACGATCACTGCCGCAACGACCATCCGGAGTTCAAGCACGAGTACCCCGTCCGCCGGCCGCTCGTGCCGGAGACGTCAACGCAGACGCGGACAGCCAGGTAGTCGCGCAGCCGTCCTGATCTGTGGGAGGGATTGCCGCTGCACGAGGCTTGGCTCCGCGTGTCGCCCGGTTGACGGCAACTGCCAGGGTCCGCCGTGCACACCTTCCTAGCCGCCTGCCCAGGTCCGTCCGGCGATCAGTTGGCCCGCAATGAGGTCTTGGTGCAAGATGCTCGTCGTCGGCGCTGGCGGCGGGTGAGTAGCGGTCGCTGAGCAGTGGTCCACGCTCCGGAACGCTTCGTTGCCGATTACGCACTGTGCTTGCTACCGTCCTCGGCCAGGGTCAACGTCGATCCATGCCCGACCGCGACTACGCCACGGAATCGCCCGAACCGCTTGACTAGACAGAAGTCTAGTCCGGTTACGGGAGTGAAGTCCGTTGTAAGCGTCCGATGAACAGCGGACACTGAGAGTGCATGTCGCGAGGGCGCGGGGGAAGTCGTGTCATCCGTGACGGTCATCAGTAGCCGGCCGCCCACGTGATGGGTAGCCCGTACAGAAACGGATCGACAAATGGCAGCCCATCGTGTGCCCGTCGGCGCACATCTTTCTTCTTTGCTCTCCCGCCTGAGGGGTCGGAGAGCCAGTACTCGAGCATTCGCGCTGCTGTCGGCCATCCTGGCCGTCGTATCGCTGGGCGTCATCGCCCCGTCCTCGCCGGCCAGCGCTGCGAACAGTACGACCGTGACGCAGTCGTTAAACAACGGCCAATTCTCTGTCACCTGGACACTGGGCGATCAATACTTCCAACAGGGTGAGCTCATGACCCTGTCAGGAACGTGGTCGGCGAAAACCGCGCCAAAGGCAGGCGACCAATTTGCGGTCGCACTCAACCCGAATACGCCTGGCTCAATGATATTCGGCTACCGCCAGTTCAATATCACCGACGACGGCCCCGGAACCAATGGTCAGTCTGACGGTGTCTGCACTGTCGTGCCGGCAACCGACAAGCTAACGGCGACGCTGACGTG
This sequence comes from Actinomycetota bacterium, assembly GCA_019241805.1. Taxonomy (GTDB): domain Bacteria; phylum Actinomycetota; class Actinomycetes; order Mycobacteriales; family Jatrophihabitantaceae; genus JAFAWL01. The sequence continues at coordinate 2,027 of JAFAWL010000244.1, read as the reverse complement.
CCAATTCAACGACAATCTTGCCAACCGCACGGATGTAAAGGGGACCGTCAGTCTCACCGCGAACGCGTCGCAAACGCTTGGCGGCGACCAATCTCTTGAGATCGCGGAGACGACGAACACGAGCAACAAGGTCGCGCTTGGCTTCACGATCACGCCGGCGGAGCATATTCCAGGGGGCAAGAATTATGTCACCAAGGAGTGCTTTCACCTGAGTGATAGCGCAGCGAACGGCGTACGGCAGGTCTTCGATTGCGAGGTAAGCTTGCCGGCGCTCGATGACTCGCCCGGTAGCGTTTACTCTAATTGGACCTTCAACGATTCGATCGCCACAGGGGTAGGCGACTTTATTGTGCCCGGTTCCGTAAACTTCCACACAATCGGCGATGCACCCGGAGAGAATTTCGCGACCGGCTATAATTTGACGTATTCACCAGCTGGCTCGAGTACCCCGAACCAAATCACGATCAACGCAAAAAAGTTGGACTCAACTCAGTACTATAAGGTCTCCTATAAGGTTAGCGCCATCACAGGCGAATTCTTTCAGAACGGCGCGACAGTTCAAATTGACGTCTTGGACAAAGACGGCAATGTGGTGCGAGGCGGCCTAGGCGGTGACTCTGTCGCGCTGTGGACGGGCGACGCGACGGGCGGCGGAGTCAAACAGGCCCCGAGCTTCACGACTAGCGTTGCTCACTCGGTCGTGAACGCTGGTCAGCAGCTCACAGACGTAATCACATCAAGCAACATTCCCTCGAACGTCCCCATGACATGGCAGCTGTGGGGTCCGGATACAGGCTGCAACCCAAGTACCTATGCGTCCCCCCAGCAGGCTCAGCAGGGCACCGCACAGTTCGACGGCACTCTGAATAGCGGCAGGGGTGGCTGGCTTGCCCAGTCGAACGTCGTGCTGGCGGCCGGCTGTTATTACTTCACTGAACACGTGGACGACAGTCTCAACCTTCGGGCGGGCGACTCAAAGATCACGGATGCGAACGAGCAGGTTCAGGTGATCGACCAGCCGTCGATCTCTACGGAGGCGACGCCCGCCCAGGTAACCCTGAGCACGATGCCGACCGTCTTTACGGACACCGTGACCATCAAAAACCTGCCGGCTACGACTCCCCCGAAGATCTCATGGTCTCTTGTTCCCGCGACGAACTTGAGCGCCGCCGACTGCTCGTCGGCGACGGCCAGCACGACCTGGGGTGCTCCGGCGGCCAGCGGCACGGAAACGGCTGTTCCCGGCAAGGATCCGAACAGTTGGACGGCCTACCCCCAGGTGCAGAATCCGGGTGCGTTAATCACGACGCCGGGCTGCTATTCCTTCGTTGACACGGTTCCTGGCGTCGACGGAGTCACCCCGGGGGTGGTCAGCCCCGCGGGCGCGCCGAACGAGGTCATCACCATCGCGAAGGCCGGACCGTCGGTCAACACCACGGCCGTGCCGAGCGCGGCCACTGTGGGCGACGCTCCCGATCTGACCGACCAGGTCACGGTGATGGGGCTCCCGTCAAACACCAGCGCCTCGCTTCAGTGGGCGTTGAACGGTCCGCTTCCGACTGATGCGCAGGGCCAGTGCCCGACCTCGACGGACAGTTGGAAGGGCACATCCGAATACAAGCCTGCGAACGGCGTCGTCTTCCACGGCTCGATCGATTCGGTGACCAGCACCAACGAGAACTACCTCGTGAAGCTGAGCGCTGAGCAGAAGGCCGCGCTCGTTCCGGGCTGCTACTCCTTCACCGAGGTCCTGGGCGGCACGGACGTGTCATCCTCGGTCACCACCGGTCCCGGCGTGACGAACGAGACCCTGCACATCGTCGCCGCGAAACCGACGATGACGACGACGATCGAAAACAAGAGCACCACGGTCGGCGTCGCGGGCAAGCTCACCGATGACGTCACCGTCTCCGGTCTGCCGAGCGGCATCAGCACCGGCCTGAGCTGGATGGTCAAGCAGGTACAGCCGGTCAACGGGGTCTGCCCGGGCGAGAACGACTCGGCGTGGAGCAGCGCGACGGTGTTCG
>JAFAWL010000235.1 GCA_019241805.1 Actinomycetota bacterium | reverse complement strand
GATATTACTTCATCCCACATAATGGCTAGCGCAATCGCGGTGAAGCGGTTTTTTCGATCTCAGTTTTCAACCTGATCTTGTTCGTAACATCCGCGGCGCCGTGAGTCCAATTCGAGTCAATCGTGAATGCGGTGGCCTTCGGCGGCTGTTGCCCGCATCTCGCCGAACCCTCGGTGAGCGTGCGACTACGTCAGCGAAAGAGAGGTTGGTGGCGGCTATATCGGGTCCCGGCCGGGCGAAAGCAGACCGTGACTCGCGGTGGTGGTCGCCCCTGAAATACCCTTCTCAGGTGACGAACGACGCTGATGCGGGCCACGAGATCCGCGCAACCGCACGACGGGCGCGAATTGCCGCAGCGGAGCTAGGTCCTGCCACACGAGCGACCAAGGACCATGCCCTGCAGGTTATAGCTGACCTATTAGACGATGCGGTCGAGCCGATCCTGGCAGCAAATGCCGAAGATGTGGCCGCGGCGCGCGATGCGGCGACCCCGGAGGCGATGGTCGATCGGTTGGCGCTCGACGCCGGCCGCGTCGCCGCCATGGCCGACGGACTGCGAGCGGTCGCCGCGCTGCCGGATCCAGTCGGTGAAGTAGTTCGCGGATATACCCGCCCGAACGGTCTACAGATCAGTCAGGTTCGGGTGCCTTTCGGGGTAGTGGCGATGATTTACGAGGCACGACCCAATGTCACGGTGGACGCCACAGGCCTCGCGCTCAAGAGCGGCAATGTCGCATTGCTGCGGGGTTCGGCCAGTGCGTATCGATCGAATTCGGCCATCGTGGGCGTTCTGGCTGCCGGCGCCGAGAAGGCCGGCCTGCCGCGCGACTGCGTCCAACTAGTTCCCGGTACCGATCGAGCCGACATCGGTCACTTGCTGACTGCACGAGGACTAGTCGATTTGATCATTCCGCGCGGCGGGGCCGGCCTGATCGATTATGTCGTGCGAAACGCAACGGTTCCCGTGATCGAAACCGGGGTCGGAGTGGTGCACGTATATATCGACGAGGATGCCGACCTCGACATGGCGGAACGAATCATCGTGAACTCAAAGGTTTCGCGGCCGAGCGTATGTAACTCGGCTGAAACGATCCTGGTCCACCGGGCCGTCGCGGCCGAATTCGTCCCGCGCATCGTCGCCGTACTCCAGGAAGCCGGCGTGACCGTGCACGGCGACGAGACATTTGCCCGCGAGCCGGACGTGCTCGCCGCAACCGACGACGACTGGGCCAGCGAATACCTGTCGCTCGACATCGCGGCCCGGGTGGTGGACGGTATGGATCAGGCCGTCGGCCACATCCGCCGCTGGTCCTCCGGACACACCGAGGCGATCGTGACCCGCCGCCTCGACGCTGCCCGGCAGTTCATCGCGCGGGTCGACAGCGCGGCCGTCATGGTCAACGCATCGACCCGGTTCACCGACGGCGGTGAGTTCGGATTCGGCGCGGAGATCGGGATCTCGACCCAGAAGATGCACGCTCGCGGACCGATGGGTCTGACCGAGCTGACCTCGACGAAGTGGGTCGTATTCGGGGACGGCCAGGCCAGGTGAGCTCTCCTGCCCGCGTGGGCATCATGGGTGGCACGTTCGATCCGATCCACCACGGGCACCTCGTCGCTGCCAGTGAGGTCGCCGCCCGATTCGCGCTGGACGAGGTCATCTTCGTGCCCACCGGTGCCCCGTGGCAGAAGTCGGACCGCTCGGTGAGCCCGGCCGAAGATCGATACCTGATGAGCGTGATCGCGACAGCCTCGAATCCACGGTTCTGGGTCAGCCGGATCGACATCGCCCGCGGCGGCCCGACCTACACGTTGGACACGATCCGCGACGTCGCCGAAGTCCGGCCGGGTGCCGAGCTCTACTTCATCACCGGCGCCGACGCCCTCGCGCAAATCCTGTCCTGGAAGGATCCTCGAGTAATGCTTGACGCCGCCCGATTCGTCGGCGTCACGCGGCCGGGCTACGAGCTGTCCGACGATCACCTGCCGCCCGACTCCGTCATGCTCGTCGACGTGCCCGCGATGGCGATCTCCTCCAGCGCGATCAGAGAACGCGTCCGGGCGGGCGCGCCTATCTGGTACCTCGTGCCCGACGGCGTTGTCCAGTACATCGCCAAGCACCGGCTCTACGCGGTGCAGGACGTAAGCTCGGCCAGCGTGAGTGCCCAACGAGCCGCCCAGTGACCGCGACCGAACGTGCCCGTGATCTGGCGTTCATCGCGGCCCACGCCGCCGCCGACAAGCTTGCGACCGACATAGTCCTGATCGACGTCAGCGAGCGTCTGGCCATCACCGACGTCTTCCTGATCGCGACGGGCAACAACGAGCGTCAGGTCGAGGCGATCGTCGACGCGGTCGAGGAGAAACTCCGCGAAGCCGGCGTCAAACCGCTTCGACGCGAGGGCCGGCGCGACGGCCGGTGGGTGCTGCTGGACTACGCCGACCTGGTCGTACACATCCAGCACTCCGAAGAGCGGGTGTTCTACGCGCTGGAACGGCTCTGGAGTGACTGCCCGCCGCTGCTGTTCGACCCATCCGTTCCGCCCCCGGCGACCATCGCCGCCGAAGACTGATGCCGCATCGACTCATCGTGCTTCGGCACGGACGCACCGCGTGGAACGCAGAGCGTCGCTTCCAGGGGCAGGCCGACCCACCGTTGGACGACACCGGTCGCGCCCAGGCCTACGAGGTTGCGGCTCTGCTCGCCGCACTCAAACCCGAGATAATCGTGAGTTCCGACCTGCGCCGCGCGGCCCAGACCGCGCAGCCGCTGGCCACGATCAGCGGGCTCGACCTGCTGCCCGACGCGCGACTGCGGGAACGCTCCCTCGGGCACTGGGAGGGCCTGACCCGCGACGAGGTGGAACGGACCTATCCGGACGAGTTCGCCGACTGGGTCGCCGGGCGGGACATTAGCCGCCGGGGTGGCGAAAGCCGTCACGAGGTGGCGCGTCGGGCGCGCCGTTGCGTGGACGAACTGCCCGATGTCGACACCGCGGTCCTCGTAACCCACAGCGCTACCGCGATGGCGCTGAGCTGCGAACTGCTCGGGCTCGACCAACACGTGCACGTTCTCGGACCGCTGGCCAATTGTCACTGGTCCGAGCTTGTGTACGAGCCCGAGGATCACGCCGGCCGGCATTGGCGCCTGCGCTCGCACAACGTCGGCGTGCCGGGAACCGTCATTCCGCTGGCCGTGCGACCGGCCGAGGACGAGGCGCCGGACGCCGATGCGTGAGCTGTCAAGGGTGGCATTCGCCACGTCGCCCACATCCTTGTTCGCTCAACAGTTGTCCCATAAGGTGTCGTCTCAGGTGCCCCCGGGTCCGGTGGCGACGGACAGCGGACCCGGGGCGAGCACCTATAGCGGTGATCTGGATCCCGCTCACCCGCAGGACCTCGGCGGTATCATCGTGAAGATGCGGACCGGACGCCTGCTTCTTATCGGGCCGCGCTGAGCAGGAATTCGCGCCAGCGCGGCATGAGCCTCTGCACTGCGCAGGGGCTTTTCGCTTGTCCGGACCAGTGCAACGACCGAGGAGTGACATGAGCGCCGATGAGACCGCGAACGGTCAGGTCGCGGCCGCCGACGACGCTCCGGCGCAGCGGTACACGGCGGCGATCGCCAACACCATCGAGCGCCGGTGGCAGGCCTACTGGCAGCAGGCGGGCACCTTCCATGCCCCGAATCCGACCGGCGAGCTCAGCGCGGGCTTCGACCGGGTGGCGATCCGTCCGCACGTGTTCGTCATGGACATGTTCCCGTATCCCTCCGGAGCCGGACTGCACGTCGGACATCCACTCGGTTACATCGGTACTGATGTTTATGCGCGCTACCTGCGGATGACCGGAAGCAATGTTCTGCACACGATGGGCTTCGACGCCTTCGGATTGCCGGCCGAGCAGTACGCGCTACAGACCGGCCAGCATCCACGAACCACGACCGAGGCCAATATGGAGGTTTTCCGCGCGCAGCTGCGCGCACTGGGCCTCGGTCATGACGAGCGGCGTTCGATCGAGACCACCGATCCGGCGTACTACCGGTGGACTCAGTGGATCTTCTTGAAGATCTTCAACTCGTGGTACGACACCGAGGCCGACAAGGCTCGCCCCATCGACGAGCTGATCGGCGAGTTGAACGCGGGGACGCGGACGCCCGACCCGGGCACCAACCCGTACGGTTCCGCTTGGTCCGAACTGTCGGCGACCGAGCGTCGTCAGGTCGTCGACAACCATCGGCTGGCCTACCGTTCCGAGTCGACGGTGAACTGGGCGCCCGGTTTGGGCACTGTGCTCGCGAACGAGGAGGTCACCGCCGACGGTCGCAGCGAGCGAGGCAATTTCCCCGTGTTTCGCAAGCCGCTGGCCCAGTGGATGATGCGGATCACCGCTTACGCCGACCGGTTGGTGCGTGACCTGGAGCTGATCGACTGGCCGGACAAGGTGCGCGCGATGCAGCGCAACTGGATTGGCCGCTCCACGGGTGCCCATGTCCGCTTTCAATCCGGCACGGCCTCGATCGAAGTTTTCACCACCCGTCCCGACACGTTGTTCGGCGCGACCTACCTCGTCTTGGCCCCGGAACACCCGCTGGTGACGCATATCGCCCCCGAGGCGTGGCCGGACGACACGCCGGCGGTGTGGACCGGTGGCCACAGCAGGCCCGCCGAGGCGATCAGCGCCTATCGGAGCGAGGCGGCGGCGAAATCGGAGATCGACCGCCAGGCGGACGCGCGACAGAAGACGGGCGTGTTCACCGGCGCGTACGCCACCAACCCGGTCAACGACGCCCGATTGCCGATCTTCATTGCCGACTACGTGCTGATGGCATACGGCACCGGTGCGATCATGGCCGTTCCGGGCCAAGACGAGCGTGACTGGGAATTCGCCGAAGTTTTCGACCTGCCGATCGTGCGCACCGTGCAACCGTCGGCGGGATTCGAAGGCAGGGCCTACACCGGTGAGGGGCCGGCAATCAATTCGGCTAACGCCAGCGGCTTGGACATCAACGGCTTGAACATCGCGGACGCGAAAGCCGCCGTGATCGCCTGGCTCGAGAACGTGGAGGCGGGCCGCGGCGCGACGACGTATCGTCTGCGCGACTGGTTGTTCTCGCGGCAGCGGTACTGGGGTGAGCCGTTTCCCATCGTGTACGACGAGACGGGGCTGCCGATCGCGCTGCCCGAGCGCATGCTGCCGGTCGAATTGCCCGACACCGACGACTTCACGCCCACGGCCTACGCGCCCGAGGATCAGGATTCCCTACCGGAGCCGCCACTGGGTCGGCTGCACGACTGGGTCGACGTAACGCTCGACCTGGGGGAAGGCCCCCGTCGATATCGGCGCGAGACCAACACCATGCCGAACTGGGCGGGGTCGTGCTGGTACGAGCTGCGCTACATCGATCCCGATGACGGCCGGGAGTTGGTCGCTCCCGAGAATGAGCACTATTGGATGGGTCCGACCGCGGATCGCCCGCTGGGCGGTGTGGGCCTTTATGTCGGCGGCGTCGAACACGCCGTGCTCCATCTGCTCTACGCACGCTTCTGGCACAAGGTTTTGTATGACTTGGGCTACCTCACCAGTTCCGAGCCGTTTCACCGGCTGGTCAACCAAGGCATGTTGCAGCTCCCGGCCTACACCAATGCCGACGGCTTCTACGTCGAGGCGGCCGAGGTCGAAGAGCGCGACGGCGGCTTTTATCACCGAGACGAGCCGGTGAACCAGGAATTCGGCAAGATCGGCAAGAGCCTGAAGAACGTCATCACGCCGGACGAGTTCATCACCGAATACGGCACGGACACCTTTCGACTGTTCGAAATGTTCAGCGGGCCGCTGGAGCAGTCCCGACCCTGGGACACCAAGGCGATCGTCGGTCCGTATCGGTTGTTGCAGCGGATCTGGCGCGTCGTGCTCGACGAGCAGACCGGTCAACCCCACGTGGCCGACGTCGACGTGGCCGAATCAGTCAATCGGGCGCTGCATCGAGCGATCGTCGCGGTGCGCGACGGATACGAGACGTTGCGGTTCAACACGTCGATCGCCCGTATCACCGAGCTCAACAACTTGCTGACGCAGGAGTACCCGCACGGCGGCGTGCCGCGTTCGGTCGCCGAGGCGTTGGTGCTGATGCTCGCCCCGCTGGCTCCCCACATCGCCGAGGAGATGTGGTCGCGGCTCGGGCACGAGGAGTCGCTTGCCTGGGCCGATTTCCCCGTCGCTGATCCGGCCTACCTCGTCGAGGACGCGATCGAGGTACCGGTCCAGGTCAACGGCAAGGTGCGGGTGGTGCTGAGCCTGCCGGCCGACTCGAACGCGGCCGAGATCGAGGCCGCGGCCCGGGCGGACGAACGCGTCACCGCGCTCCTGGACGGCGGCCAGCCCAAGCGCGTGGTCGTCGTGCCCGGGCGCCTGGTCAACTTCGTGGTCTAGCCGGCTCGTTGCCGCCGCCGGGCGGCCATAGATGTGACGCGCCGGTTCTGACTAGTCTTCGCCACGTGGGATTCGTCGCGGTGGTCACCGACTCCACCTCGTACCTGCCGCCGCGAGTCGCCAAGGATCTCGATGTCCGGATCGTGTCGCTGCAAGTGACCGTCGGCACCAGCAGCGGCGCCGAGGGAGTCGACATCTCGGCGGCCGAAGTCACGACGGCGCTGCGCGAGCGGATGTTCGTCTCGACCTCCCGGCCCTCGCCGGCGGAGTTCGCGGCGACGTATCAGGCGGCGCTGGACGCGGGCGCCTCGCACGTGGTCTCCATTCACGTGTCGGCCGGACTGTCCGGCACGTGGGACTCCGCTCGCCTCGCGGCGCAGGACTTCGGTTACGGCACCGTGCGCGTGGTCGACTCGCGCTCGGCCGGTATGGCCCTCGGTTTCGCGGTGATCGCGGCCGCGCAGGCCGCCCGGCAAGGCGCTGATCCGGCCGCCGTGCAGGACGCGGCCGTGGCCACGGTCGATCGGACGCGTTCGCTGTTCTACGTCGACTCGCTGGAATACCTGCGTCGAGGTGGGCGGATCGGCGCCGCCGCCGCACTGCTCGGTACCTCGCTTTCGGTCAAGCCGTTGCTGCACGTACGCGACGGGAAGGTCGTGCCGCTGGAGAAGGTGCGCACGTCTGCGAAGGCGTTGGCACGACTGGTGCAACTGACGGTTGAGTCTTGCGGTTCGGATCCGGTCGACCTTGCCGTGCATCACCTGGCCGCGCCGGATCGCGCGCGTGATCTCGTCGCCCAGCTGCGTGCGCAAATTCCGAGTCTCGGCGAGCTCTACATGTCCGAGGTCGGCGCCGTGCTCGGAGCTCACCTCGGACCGGGACTGCTGGCCACGGTCGTCGTGCGCAAGTAGCCTTCGGCCGCCGGAGTCATCCGGACGAAGGGGCTCGTCAACAGTGGCCGCGCCGCCCGGTAAGGGCCGAGCCGATGACGTATGTCCCGCCCGCGTTCGTGTGCAAGCTGACCTGATCGCCGGACCGGGCGATGCAGGCATCGCCGTCGCGGCTAGACAGTGCCAGCCAATCGAACCAGCGCAGCCGCACCGCGATCACCGACTTCGCCGGCGCGGTAATTGTCAATTCGTCGGCGCCGTAGCGCTCTAGGGTGGCCGGAGGGGAGACGACGGTGATCGCGCGTGTGACCTTGTAAAGCGTCCAGTGGGAATCACGCCAAATCGTGTGCAGATAGGGCAGTCCGCTGGCAATAAGGGCTTTCTCGCGGCGACCGTAGAAGGTCAACCGGGCATCCGGCACAGCTACGTACTGCACCGCTGTTCGGGCGAGAAAGGCCTGGTATGAATCAGCGGTCGGCGCCCGATCGTAGAACGTCTTGCCGTTCAACTGGGTGTCGACCTGTCGAAGCCAACCCCGCGCGAGCGGCACGTCTCGAGCGGCGTAATAGGCCTCCCAGTGGCCGATCAGCTCAGGGATTTCTACGCGACCGGTGAGCGGCCCGCCGGACCCGAGCTCGTCGAGCAGCGGACGGTAGTAGGCCGCCGTGGTCGCGGCTGTGCCGGCACCGGTCAACGTGCCCAACACGACGGGCGTCTGGATCACGACTGCGGCGACGATCGCCACGGCTGCCCGCCACGCGCGCCACTCGACGAACGCGGCCACGATCGGTACGGCGAACAGCAGGGACAAGCGGGTGGCGTTACTGCCCACGGGTGAAGGAATCACGTAAGCGCCGACGACGAGCAGTAGGCCGAGTGCGGCGCCCCATCGGATCGCGACGAAGCGGCGCGGGCAGACGAAGAAGCACAACATCGTCACCAGGCCGGCCCGCAGCGCGTCAACGGGATTGAACACCTGACGGCTGCCGTCGGCGAAGATCACCGAGATGACGATCACGGGAAGGGCCGTCGCAATGATCGTCACGACGCCGTCCGACCGCCGGCCGCGGATTATTGCCACCACGCCACACATCGCGAGCAGCAAGGCCGCGACCGGATTCGCGCCTGCGGTCAGCAGAGCGGAAACGACGATGACGACGCGTCGCCTCCACGACCGCGGCGGGTTCGACAGCGCGGTCAGGGTGATTAGTCCGAACACCATCCCGGCGCCGAATGCGACCCGTCCCTCGGCCAGGCTGCTCGCCTGGCAGACAGCGGCCGCCACACCGCCGAGCGCCGGTCGTTTGGCCCCCGCGCGGCGGAACAGATACGCCGCCAAGCCGGCGGCGATGACCGCGCAGGCGGCGCCGGTCGATCGAGTGCCGACATAGGCCGCCACGACCGGAACCCAGAGTGAGTAGCCATAGGGCAGCGTCCCGCCGAACCAGCGAAAGTCGATGAGCGCGGACGCGTGGTCTCGGGCGAAGTCGGCCCGACTCAGCTGAGCGGACAGGTCCGCTCCCATCAGGGGCGAGACGAGATAGGCGACGACGAGCACGAGGGCGACGCCCACCGCGACGATCGCCGGGCCCCCGATCGAGAAGGCCGGCCGGCCCGGACGGGAGCTGGCTGATCCGCTCGCGCTGACCGTCTCGGGCCCCGTCACGTCAGCGAGTCTGTCATCCGCCGGGCCGAGCCCGAAGCCGTACGCGCCTGCATCTACCCGCGTTTGCCAGAATTGCGGGGCACTGTCGCCACAGCCGACCTGAGCACGAAGGAGCATCTTGCGTCCACGCGCGCACCTAGCCGCGGTCCTGTTGCTGGCCGTCCTGACGCTGATCGCCTCGGGTTGCAGCGCAGCTCACGGCGGCCTCGCGACGCGCACGTCGGGTTCCAGGTCGGCCGGAGTCGCGGTGCAGCCTACGCGTCTGGTGACCTTCGGCCACTCCTACGTGGTCGGCGTCGGTGCGAGTACGCCGGCGAAGTCATGGGTGCAGCTCGCGGCTGCGGGCGTCTGCCTGCCGTTGGCGGACTACGGGGTGTCCGGGCAGGTCGGGTCCCAGGTGGCCGCCGACGTCCACAGCCAGCCGCTTCGGCCGGACGACATCGTGGCCGTCCAGGTCGGGATCAACGACGCCCGCCTTTACGGCACCGATCCCGCGCGCATAGCCGACTACGGCAAGCAGATCACCGACATCCTCGACACCCTCGCCCACCACCAGGTCGTGCTGGTCACCGCCCAGCCGCTGGTCGACTACGGGAACTTCGCCCCGTTCGACCAAGGCAGCGCCGCCGCCGTCGCGGCCTACAACGCAGAACTCGCGACGAGCGCCGGTCGATTCGCGTACGCACACGTCGTGACGCCCACGTGGGACCCGGCCACCGACATCGCCCCGGATACGGTGCACCCGAACGATGCCGGGCACGCCGCGATTGCGGCTGCGGTGGACCGCGAGTTGTCAGCTCTCGGCGCGAAGTGTTGACCGGGCCGTAATCCACAAGCCTGCCGGCCGTCCACAATCGCGGCCGATCGCTCTCGGGGTGGCCTGGATCGGACCAGGCTCGACCAGTGCCCGCTTCGCTGTTCTCGTCGCGTACGCGCTCGGGCGTCGCGCGACGCGCCCGAGCGCTGCTGGCGGGCCCCGAATCGTTGCCGGATCTCGAAGTCGGGCCGTTGGACGGCACGTCGCCGTGGCACGCGGCCGACGACGAAGCGTGCGAGCCGCTGCCCGATCTGCCGCGCCTGCGGCCGGGCGCCCACCGACCAGACGCGCCCCGGCGCGGTGTTCGGCGGCGGCCGATGGGATTGGGATTCGCAAGCGCTCTGCGACTTGATCCCGGCCGGCGCGCCGCGATGGCGCTAGGACTGGTTGCCGTCGTGGTCGCGCTGCTCACGTTGGCCTGGCTGCTCGTCGACCGACCGCGCTCGATGTCGGTGTCGCGAACCGCGAAGGACGTAGCCCGGGCGTCGGCGACCACCACGATTCCCTCTACCGCCATGACTCCGTTCAGCAAGGCGACCCCGTCCAACGGTGCGTCGGTCACCACCGGCTCGTCGCCGTCGTCTCGCTCTGCATCCGCGGTAGCGCCCGGCGTTGTGGTTGATGTCGTCGGTCACGTGTCCCGGCCGGGCGTCTACGAATTGCCGGCCGGCGCGCGCGTCACGGATGCCCTCACTGCCGCCGGCGGGGCGCTACCCGGCGTCGATCTCACCGGTCTGAACCTTGCCAGCAAGCTCACCGACGGCCAGCAAGTCGCCGTCGGCATCGGCGGCCTCCCGCCAGCGGTCGCTTCGGTGTCGCCGGCTAGCGGCAGCCCGGCCGCTCCGGTCAATCTGAATACGGCGAGCGTCGCCGATCTCGACGGCTTGCCCGGCGTGGGTCCGGTGCTCGCCCAGCACATCATCGACTGGCGAACCCAGCACGGGCACTTCGATTCGGTGGACCAGTTGCGCGAGGTCACCGGAATCGGTCCGGCGAAGTTCACCGACCTCAAAGCGCTGGTCACGGTGTGACCATCGCCGAGTTGCACGGCCGTCGTGCGGCGGTTGGGGCGGTGGACGCCCGACTCGCCCTAGGTGCCCTCGCCGCGTGGGTCGCGGTGGCCGTGCTGATCGACCGAGCTCCGATCCTCGTGGCCGCCTCGGCCGGGCTGGCCGGTGTCCTGGGAGCGAGTGCGCTGGCGCTTCGCCGCCGACCAGGTATGCCGGCGATCGCGTTGGGTGCCTTCTGCATCGTTATTGTCACGACGCCGCTGGCCGCTCGACTGGCCCATGCCCGAGCCTCCCCGTTGTTTCGGCTCGCTCGAACCGGAGCTGACGTGGGCGCGACGGTCGAACTCACCGCGGACCCCGCACAGCTCACGGCGACGGGCACGGCGGGTTCGGCACGGGTCATCGTGCCGGCGACCGTCGAATCGATCGTTGTGGGGGGTAACCGAACCGAGGTCGCCGCCGACGTCCTGGTCCTCGCACCGGCCGACGGGTGGCAACGCCTGCTTCCAGGGCAGCGCGTGTCGTTGGACGCCCGGCTGCAGCCACCGCTTCGCGGAAGCGACATGTTGAGCGCTGTCCTCGTCGCCCGGGGACCGCCTCGACTGCTCGGCCGGCCACCGTGGTGGCAACGGGCGGCCGGATCCGTCCGGGACGATCTCCGATCCGCGTCGGTCGGATTGCCCGGCGATGTCTCGGGGTTGTTGCCCGGATTGATCGACGGCGATACGTCCTCCTTGGATCCTGTGATCGCCGCCGACTTTCGCACGGCCGGACTAACGCATTTGGTGGCGGTCAGCGGGCTGACTGCACAGTAGCTATAGTGCTCAGCCATGGCAAGTCTAAGAGCCGCGCTCTACACCCGTGTCAGTGTCGACCGCCGCGATACGGGCCGGTCAGTAGGCGAGCAGGAGGCCGACCTCCGTCAAACGTGCGCGCGCGAGGGTTGGTCGGTTGAGCGGGTTTTCACCGATAACGACAGGTCGGCGAGCAAGTACGCC
>JAFAWL010000431.1 GCA_019241805.1 Actinomycetota bacterium | reverse complement strand
CTCGGTGGTCGCGCTGGTCGTGCTCGTCTACGGCGTGATCCAGGGTGGTGAGTCCAACGACTGGGTCAAGTGGAACACGCTCGGCGCGATCGTGTTGGGCCTGGCGCTGCTGGCCTTGTTCGTCTGGCTGCAGAAGCGCAGCACACATCCCACCATCGACGTCGACCTTTTCAAGAACCGCTATTTCTCGGCCGGAGCCGTGGCCATCGGGTTGACCTTCTTCGCGCTGATGGGCTCGACGTTCTACCTCGCCTACTTCCTGCAGGCGGTTCGCGGGTACACGCCACTCGCGGCCGGGGTCGCGCTCATCGCGGTCGCCGCCGCGGTCATGATCTTGGCGCCGTTGTCCGCGCGCCTCGCGGCCCGCTTCGGACCGCGCGTCGTGTGCGGATTCGGCATGACGTTGTTCGGACTCACCATGGCCTCCTACGGCTTGGTCCGTCAGGACACCGGGCAGTGGGTCATCGAGATACAGATGTTCTGCATGGGCGCCGGCATGGGCCTGACCATGTCACCGGCAACCACCGCCATCATGAGCGCGGTTCCGCGGGAGAAGGCGGGCGCGGGCTCCGCCGTCAACAACACCGTGCGTCAGGTCGCCGGAGCGCTGGGCGTCGCCATCCTCGGTTCGATCCTGGCGGTCGCGTTCCGCAACTCGCTCGGGGCCGGTACGCCGGGCCAGGTGGCTTCCCGACTCGACCAACCCGCCGCGGTCGTCTCCCAGCTACCCGCGAACACCCGGGTCAGCACATACGCGACCACCGACGCGAGCCAGTCGATCGGCAACGCGCTCGAGTTCGTCGCCGACGCGGCCAAGGCGCTGCAGGCGCGCGGTCAGACCCCGGTGGCGCAGGCCGTGCCCGCCGCTCAACGTGCGCAGCTCGAGCACCAAGCGCAACAGACGATCGAAAAGTTCCTGTCCGACTCGAAGTCGTCGTTCATGACGGGCATGCGGGCGACCTCGCTCGCCGCCGGCGGCGCGGCGCTGATCGGGGCAGCAGTCGCTTTCACCTTCCTGCCCGGTCGCCGTGAACTGGCCGAGCAGAACGTCCGGTCCGGCACGCCCGCCGCCGAGCCGGCGGTGGTGCACTAGTGACGGCCCATGCCGCGGTAAGCGAAGGCACCGCAGCAGCCACCGACGAAGGCGCGGCGACGGGTTCGCCGCCCGGCGCACGTCGAGCGGGTCGCCCGCGCAGCGACAAGGCCGAGGCGGCCATCTTGGCGGCGGCCGCCGACGTGCTCGCCGACCTCGGCTATCACGGCTTCGCCATCGAGACCGTCGCCGCTCGGGCCGGCGTCGCCAAGACGACGATCTACCGACGGTGGGCCGGCCGCGACGAGCTGGTGCTGGATGCAATCAACGCGATCAAGGGGCCGCCACCCGAGCTGCCTGAGGGCAGCGTGCGAGATCAGATGCTCTTCCTGGTCGAACGCACCCGGCGCTCGTGGACCAATAGCCAACACGGCCGCATGATGCGGCGGCTCGCGGCCGACGGAAGCGCGCAGCCTGAGCTGTACCGGATGTTCCGCGATCGGGTCGTCGCGCCCCGCCAGGTGGCCCTGCGCGCGGTCCTGCGCCGCGGCATCGACGAGGGCCTGATCCGGCCGGACGTCGACGTCGCCGGCGTGATCGACATGTTGATCGCGCCGGTCATCATGGCCGTCATGACCCACCGCGAGCGGCTGACCAGCACGCAGGTCGCCTTTGTCGTCGACACCGTGCTGCGCGGCCTCGCGCCCTGATCCCTGGGTGCGCCGATCGGCCGCCGATCCGGCAGGATGGAGCGCGTGCCGAACCTGATCCTTCTTCGCCACGGCGAGAGTGACTGGAACCTCAAGAACCTCTTCACCGGGTGGGTCGACGTCGATCTCACCGACAACGGCGAGCGCGAGGCGCGCCGCGGCGGCGAGTTGCTGGCCGAGCACGGGCTGCTGCCGGACGTCGTGCACACTTCGGTGCTTCGCCGAGCTATCCGCAGCGGGCAGATCGCCCTTGACGCCGCCGACCGGCATTGGATTCCGGTCCGTCGGTCGTGGCGGCTCAACGAACGTCACTACGGCGCCCTGCAGGGTAAGGACAAGGCGGCTGTACGCGACGAATTCGGCGAGGAGCAATTCATGCTCTGGCGCCGCTCCTACGACATTCCACCGCCGCCGCTGGCGGATGACGACGAGTTCAGCCAGGTCAGCGATGTTCGGTACGCCGACCTGTTGGAGGCCGTGCCCCGCACGGAGTGCCTGGCCGATGTCATCGTGCGCCTGCTGCCGTACTGGTACGACGCCCTGGTGCCCGATCTGCGGTTGGGCCGCACCGTCCTCGTCGCCGCGCACGGCAACTCGCTGCGCGCGCTGATCAAGCACCTGGACGGGTTGAGCGACGAGGCGGTCGTCTCGCTCAACGTGCCGACCGGGATTCCGTTGCACTACGAGCTGGACGAACAGAGCTTGCAGCCGGTGGCCCCGGCGCGATATCTCGACCCGGACGCGGCTACCGCCGCGATCGAGGCCGTGGCCAATCAGGGCAAGAAGTAGCGGTCAGGCCCGGACCTGCTTGGATTATCAGGCGATATCGAGGGAGGCCGGGGCGGGTTCGGGTCGCACGCCGGTGACGATGAAGACGATGCGCCGGGCCACGGCAACGGCGTGGTCGGCGTAGCGCTCGTAGTAGCGGCCCAGCAGGGTCATGTCGATTGCGGCCTCGGTGCCGTGCGACCAGTTCGGCGACAACAACAGGGTGAACAGCTTGCGGTGCAGCGCGTCCATCGAGTCGTCTTCGGCCTCGATGGCGGCAGCCAGCTCGATGTCGCGTCCGTCGATGACATCGCCGACCTTCGACACCAGCGACTGCGCGACCTCGCCCATCTGGGAGATGACGTCGCGGATGTCAGCCGGTACGGCCAGCTCGGGGTAGCGCAACCGCGCGACCTTGGCGATGTGCAGCGCCAGGTCACCCATCCGCTCCAGGTCCTGAACCATGTGCAGCGACGTGATCAGCACGCGCAGATCGGTGGCGACCGGCTGCTGCCGGGCGATCATCTCGAAGCACCGGCGCTCGGTCTCCTCGCGCAGGGCGTCGACCGCGGGGTCGGAGGAGATCACGCTTTCGGCGCCGGCGAGGTCCCCGTCGAGCAGGGCGTTGGTCGCCCGCTCCATGGCGATACCGACCAAACGGGCCATGGTGACCAGCGTCTTGCCGATGTCATCTAGCTCGTCGTGATAAATGTCGCGCATCGAAAGCTGCCTCCGTCGTCATCTAGGGGAATCTTAGTTCTCCGGCCCCGGGGGCGTGGTCGGTGCGGTGAACGGTTCGCATACGCAACATGAATAACGCGCAGCCGGTACGCGCCCGCCTGCCTGCCGGCCGGACCTGCGCTCCGACGCCCGTACCATTTCCCTGTGCCTGTCGCGGCCGTCGTCGTGGTCGCCGTGTTCGCCCTCGCGGGCGGGGCGGTGATCGGCTTAGTGCTCGCTCGCCGACGACCATCGAGGCGGCGGCCGGGCCCTGGACTATCCGCGCCGACGCCGGCGGCCGTCGATGCCGTGCCCGCTCTCGTGCTCGACGCACTCACCCAGGGTGTGGTGGTGGTCGACCGAGAGGAACGAACGATCATCGTCAACCCGGCCGCCCGGGCGATGGGCGTCGCCGACGGCGATCGGGTGTGCGTGCCCGGGCTGTCCGAGCTGGCCCGCGCGGCCACCTCCTCGGCGGTGGCGCAGTTGAGCGAGATCGACCTCGGCGGCGAGCGCCCGGGTCGTCCGGCTCCCGTAGTGTCAGTCACCGCCGTACCGCTTCCCGAACACCCCGGCGGTGCACGGGTGGCGGCGGTGGCGCTGCTACTCGACGACGTCAGCGAGTACCGGCGCTTGGACGCGGTGCGGCGTGACTTCGTCGCCAACGTCTCGCACGAGCTCAAAACCCCGGTCGGCGCGCTGACGCTGCTGGCCGAAGCCGTCATCGAGGCCGCCGATGACCCCGAGGCCGTGCAGCGTTTCGCCGGCCGCATGCAGCACGAGGGCGCGCGCCTCGGCAAGCTGGTCCGCGAGTTGATCGAGCTGTCGCGCTTGCAGGGAGCCGAACCGCTGCCCGGCGACGGACTCGTTCTCATCACACGGGTGCTCGACGAGGCCGCCGACCGCACCCGGTTGGCGGCCGAGCGCGACGGCATCTCCGTCCGGGTCAGCTGCCCGGACGACCTCGTCGTGCGGGGCAACGAGAGCCAGTTGACCATGGCGATCGCCAACCTGATCGACAACGCCATCGCCTACAGCCCCACCGGCACCCGCGTAGCGGTGAGTGCGCGGGCCTCCGACGACGTCGACGGCGTGCCGCAGATGGAGATCTCGGTCAGCGATCAGGGCATCGGCATCGCCGAAGCCGATCTCAATCGGGTGTTCGAGCGGTTCTACCGGGTCGACCCGGCCCGCTCCCGAGCCACCGGTGGCACCGGCCTGGGGCTGGCGATCGTCAAGCATGTCGCCTCCAACCACGGAGGTTCGGTCAGTGTCTGGAGCGTGGAGGGAGCCGGATCCACGTTCACGATCCGGCTACCTCGCGTTCATCCGATTAAGAGATCGTCCGGACTTGATGCGCCGCCGGCCGCCGGCCAGGACGAGCACATCGAGGTGTCGTCGACCGCGAAGGGACGAGTGTGACCCGAGTTCTAGTCGTCGAGGACGAGGAATCCTTCTCGGATGCCTTGTCCTACATGCTGCGGCGGGAGGGGTACGAGGTCGCCGTTGCGCCCACGGGCACCGAAGCGTTGACGACGTTCGACCGTTCCGGCGCCGATCTCGTGCTGCTCGATCTGATGCTGCCCGGGCTCTCGGGAACCGAGGTGTGTCGAGCGCTTCGACAACGCTCCAATGTGCCGATCATCATCGTCACGGCCCGGGACAGTGAGGTCGACAAGGTCGTCGGCCTCGAACTCGGCGCAGACGACTACGTGACCAAGCCGTTCTCCTCCCGCGAGCTGGTGGCGCGCGTGCGGGCCGTGATGCGGCGTGGCGGTGAGCCGGAAGAATTGATCACCTCGGCGCTGGAGGCGGGCCCCGTCCGGATGGACGTCGAGCGGCACATCGTCTCTGTCGACGGCAACGTGATCTCGCTGCCGTTGAAGGAGTTCGACCTGCTGGAGTTGCTGTTGCGCAATGCGGGGCGGGTGCTCACCCGCGGCCAGTTGATCGACCGCGTGTGGGGGGCCGACTACGTCGGCGACACGAAAACCCTCGATGTCCACGTCAAGCGGCTGCGATCGAAGATCGAACCGGATCCGGCCAACCCGAAGTACCTCGTCACCGTTCGCGGGCTGGGCTACAAGTTCGAGACCTGAGCGGCGTCGGCGGCGCGCCGGCCCGAGCGAGCTAGTGGCTCGATCGCTCGTGGGCCGTCAGCGCCGGGTGGATTGCGACCAGCCCGGACGCGAGCCGTTTGGCGCAGATCTCGGCCAGTTGCTCGTAGGCGCGTCGTCCGATCAGTTCAGTGAGTTCCGCGGCGTAGGAGAGGTACAACGGCTCGTGGCCGACCTGGGCGTCGGGCGAGGACGTGCAGTACCAGTGCAGATCGTGGCCGCCCTCGCCCCAGCCGCGCCGGTCGAACTCCGTCACGGTGGAGACCAGCACGCGGGTGCCGTCCGGGCGGTCGACCCACTCTTGCGCTCGGCGCACCGGCAACTGCCAGCAGACCTCGGGCTTGGTCTCCAGCGGATGCCGACCGGTGCGTAACGCCAAGGCATGCAACGCGCAGCCGATGCCGCCCGCGAAGCCCGGACGATTGAGGAAGATGCAGGCTCCGTCGACGGTGCGAGTGCGCTTGCGATTCTGCTCGTCGGCCACCGAATCGCGCTCGACGACGTTGAGGCGGGCGTCCTTCTTCCTTCGCAGCGCGAGCCCGCGTAGCTGCCAATCCTCGGCGGACAACTGTTCGGCGAAGCCACGTACCCGCCGTTCGTCGTCCTTGTCGGTGAAGAACGCACCGTGACTGCAGCAACCGTCATCGCCGCGACCTTCGATGACGCCCTGGCAGCCACGGCCGAAGATGCAAGTCCACCTGGAGCAGAGCCACGTCAGGTCGGCGCGGATCATGTGCGCGGCGTCGGCCGGGTCGGCGAACTCGATCCACTCGCGCGGAAAGTCCAAGGACACCTCGGCGCTGGGCGACGAGCGCTTTCGGGGGCTCACGTCAGCGAGCGTACGAGATAGTGATCCGACTATCGTTCGACGTATGCGGCTGGGAGTGCTCGACGTCGGTTCGAACACGGTCCACCTCCTCGTCGTCGATGCGCACCGCGGCGCCGAACCCACGCCGCAACTGTCACGTAAGAGCGTGCTGCGTCTGGCCGAAAGCATCGACAAGCGCGGCGACCTCGCCATCGAGGGTGCGGATGCGCTCGTCGGTGCGGCGCTCGGCGCTCGTCGACAGGCCCGCGAACTGGGTTGCGACGAGTTGCTGGCCTTCGCCACCTCCGCGGTTCGCGATGCCGGGAATTCGGCCGAGGTGCTCGAGCGTGTTCGGGAGGAGGCCGGCGTGGATCTCGCCGTCCTCACCGGTGAGGACGAGGCCCGTCTGACCTTCCTGGCGGTCCGGCGATGGTTCGGATGGAGTGCCGGCAACATCATCTGCCTCGACATCGGGGGTGGCTCCCTGGAACTGGCCTCCGGGTGTGACGAGGTGCCGGAGGTAGCGATCTCGGTGCCCCTCGGTGCGGCTCGGCTGACCAGGGAGTGGCTGGACGGGCAACGACCGTCGAAGTCGAAGCTGGCCGCGCTGCGCGAACATGCCGACGACGTGCTCTCGCACCCGGCCAAGCTGCTGTTGTCGGCGGGGCCGCCCGATCGCGTGGTCGCCACCAGCAAGACATTTCGCACCTTGTCGCGGCTGGCCGGCGCCGCGCCGTCATCGCACGGTCCCCGTACGCGCCGGATCCTGAGTCGAACCGGGTTGCGCCAGGTCACCGGATTCATCTCGCGGATCTCGCCGGCCGAACTCGCCGAGCTGGACGGGGTAA
>JAFAWL010000429.1 GCA_019241805.1 Actinomycetota bacterium | reverse complement strand
CCCTGCCGGCCTATCTCAATGCGCTCTCGGGCAACGGTGTCCACGTCGTCACCGTCAACGACTACCTCGCCAGTCGCGACGCCGACTGGATGGGCCGGGTGCACCGCTTCCTCGGGCTCACCGTGGGCAAAGTCCTCGCCGACCTGCCGCCGGAGAGGCATCGGGCCGCCTATGAATGCGACATCACCTACGGCACGAACAACGAGTTCGGGTTCGACTACCTGCGTGACAACATGGCGTGGGCGCTCGAGGATCGGGTGCAACGGGGCCACAACTTCGCGATCGTCGACGAGGTCGACTCGATCCTTATCGACGAGGCGCGGACCCCGCTAATCATTTCCGGTCCGGCGGAGGAGAACCAGCGGTGGTATCTCGAGTTCGCCCGGCTCGCGCCGCGACTGAAGAAGGACGAGCATTACGAGGTCGAAGAGGGCAAGCGAACGGTCGCGGTCACCGAGGAAGGCGTCGCCTTCGTCGAGGATCAGCTCGGCATCGACAACCTCTACGAAGCGGCCAACACGCCGCTTGTGGGCTACCTGAACAACTCGCTCAAGGCCAAGGAGCTGTTCCAGCGCGATCGCGACTACATCGTCAACGACGGTGAGGTGCTGATCGTCGACGAGTTCACCGGGCGCGTGCTGCAGGGTCGTCGCTACAACGAGGGCATGCACCAGGCGATCGAGGCCAAGGAAGGCGTGCAGATCCAGCAGGAGAACCAGACGCTGGCCACGATCACGCTGCAGAACTACTTCCGCCTCTATGGCAAGCTGTCGGGAATGACGGGCACCGCCCAGACCGAGGCGGCCGAGCTGCACCAGATCTACAAGCTGGGCGTGGTTCCGATCCCGACGAACCGGCCGATGATCCGGCAGGACGAGACCGACTTCATCTACAAGACCGAGGACGCCAAGTTCGCCGCGGTGGTTGATGACATCGCTGAACGCCACGAGGCCGGTCAGCCCGTACTCGTCGGCACGGCCAGCGTGGCGAAGTCCGAGCGGCTGGCCTCGCTGCTGTTGCGGCGCGGCATTCCGCACGAGGTGCTCAACGCGAAGCAGCACGCGCGAGAGGCGGCGATCGTCGCCAATGCCGGTCGTAAGGGTGCCGTCACCGTCGCCACCAACATGGCCGGTCGCGGTACCGACATCGTGCTGGGCGGCAATGCCGAATTCGCGGCCGACCGGGCGCTGCGAGAACAGGGCCTGAGCCCGGACGAGACGCCGGAGGACTACGAGGCGGCCTGGGCCGAGGCACTGGACAAGGCGATCGCCGAAACGGCCAAGGAGCACGACGAGGTCGTGGAGCTCGGCGGCCTCTACGTGCTCGGCACCGAGCGTCATGAGTCGCGCCGGATCGACAACCAGTTGCGCGGTCGGTCGGGCCGTCAAGGCGACCCGGGGGAGTCGCGTTTCTACCTCTCGCTCGGCGACGACCTCATGGTCCGCTTCAGCGGCGAGCGGGTCGCCGCGATGATGAACGTGTTGCGGTTGCCGGAGGACGTCCCGATCGAGGCCAAAATGGTCTCCAAGTCGATCCAGTCCGCGCAAACCCAGATGGAAGCGCAGAACTTCGAGATCCGCAAAGACGTCCTCAAGTACGACGACGTCCTGAACAAGCAGCGCACGGTCATCTACGACGAGCGGCGCAAGATCCTCGACGGCATCGACCTGTCCGAGCAGATCCGCCCGATGATCCGGGACGTCGTGCGCGGCTACGTCGAGGGCGAGACCTCCTCCGGCTACGCCGAGGAGTGGGACCTCGAACAGCTTTGGACGGCGTTGAAGACGCTGTACCCGATCTCGCTCACCATCGACGAGGCGATCGATCAGGCCGGCGGTGAGAAGGCGGACCTCACGCGCGAGTTCCTCGTCGAGGAGTTGGTCGCCGACGCCGAGGCCGCCTATGACGTACGCGAGGAGGACCTCGGCGCCGAGGTGCTGCGCGAACTCGAACGGCGCGTCCTGCTCTCGGTGATCGACCGGAAATGGCGCGAGCACCTCTACGAGATGGACTACCTGCGCGAGGGCATCGGGCTTCGTGCCATGGCCCAGCGCGACCCGCTGGTCGAGTACCAGCGCGAGGGTTTCGACATGTTCAAGGCGATGATGGACGCCATCCAGGAGGAGTCGGTCGGCTTCCTGTTCAACCTTGAAGTGGAGATTGAAGCTCCGGCGCCGGTGGCAGCGCAGCCGGTGGACGGCACCGAGGGCCGACAGGAGGTGCCGACCCTCAATGTGGACGTGCTTGCTGCCGCCCAGGCCGAAATCGACGCCGGCGTCGATACCGGACCGTCGAGCGGCCGGCATGCTGCACCACAGATCTCAGCCAAAGGTCTCGGCCGTACGAACTCGGCGCGTCCCTTGCTCTACAGCTCACCCTCCCTGGACTCCGAGGGTCCGGAGGTGCGGATGGCGACATCCGGGGCCATGGGCGACGACGACGGTCCCAAGAAGTCGGCGCCGCGACCCAATCCGAACCGCGGCAGCCGCGGCAACCGCAGTTCGACGGGGCAGCGGCGCCGTAAGCGCTGAGCTCGCCGAAATCAGATCGTGTCGCTGACCTCGTCGTAGTCGAGTCGGGGCAGGCGATCGAACCAGGCGTTCTCGCCCGGCTTGCCGATGTTTACGACTGCAAGCACGCGGTGTGGCGTGCCCGCAAAGAATTCGGCGTTGATGCCGTCAGCGTCGAAGCCGGTCATCGGACCCGCCGCGAGCCCGGCCGCGCGAACACCGAGCAGAAAGTAGCCGACCTGCAAAGCGCCGTTGAAGCGAGCGGTCGCGTGGCGCGCCTGCTCATCGGCCGCGAACACGTCCCGGGCACCGGCGTAGTGCGGGAACACTCGCGGAAGCTCGTCGTGGAAGTCGCCATCAGCAGCGAGAATCACGGTCAACGGCGCGGCCAGCGTCTTGGCCTTGTTGCCCTCGGACATGTGGCGCACGAGCCGCTCGCGAGCCGCTGCGCTCCGGACGGCCAGCAGCCGCAGGGGCTGCGTGTTCATCGATGTCGGGGCGTATTTGACGAGGTCGTAGATGGCCCGTAGCTGTTCGTCGGTCACCGACTCGTCGGCGAAGGTGTTGGCTGTGCGGGCCGCACGGAACAGCAGATCCTGGGCCGCCTCGTCCAGAATCAGCTCACTCTGGATAGTCGTGGTCATCGAATGTCTCCTCGGGTCGTACCGGCTGACATCGATTCAAGGAAATTGAGAGTTCAACGATTCCGAGTTTGGTGGTGACGGCTGTCACGGCGGATTCTCAGCCCAGATGCAGGCGTACGCAGCGCCAGCGTCCCTGCCGCGTCTCCAACCGCAGCGCGACCGCGTGCACTCGTCGACCTTGATGCACCACCGCAGCGACCTCGGCTACGCCGGGCGCCGGACGGCACACGTGGACCGACTGCAACCGCGCCGTCCGGCGGCTGTGGATCGAGTGCCGGCCCAGTTCCCGCGAAAGCCCCGCCAACACGCCGGCACTGAGTTGGGCGGACAGTTGGCCCACCGGCCGCCGCCCCGCCCGCACCTCGAGGATCGCGACCAGCAGGCGGCGCGCCCACGCGGCCGGGTCGGCCGGCCCGGTGCCGGCCGTGTGGCAGTAGGCGCGGTCGAACGGGCGCCGCGCGGCCGGTCGTGGCCAGCCTGCGGCCATGAACGGTAACTCTGCCTGGCCCCGCATACGGGTGAGCAGGCGCGGATCCGACTCGTCGTCGAACGGTGGTTCACGACGCGGTGCTTGTCGCACGCTCAGCGCAGCCGTTGCCAGGGGCACGGCGGGTGCCGGTAGTGCGCTCATGGCAGATCTCCTCGCATGGATTGGGCGTGGGGTTTGGGTCTCGACGTGCGAATCACGTCGATGGTGCACTCGGTGCGCGCAACACCTGACCCGGATGGATGAGGGCCGGGTCGCTCCCGATGACGGTCCGGTTCGCGGCGTACCACCGCTTCCACTCCTGCCCGGTCGCCGAGTCGGAGTGGTCCGGGCCGAGCCGCTGGGCGGCGATGAGCCAGAGGGAGTCGCCCGGCCGCACGGTGACGGAGTCCGTCCGACCGCCTCCGGTCTCGGACTTCGCAACACTGCTGGGCGTTGCCCCCGCCGATCCGCTGTTGGCGCCGTCGGCCGGCGGTGTCGAGGTCGATCCCACGGGGCTCGCTGTCGCGGCCGGCGGGGACGGGGTGGCCGGCGTCGTAGGACGTTCCGGTGTGGATGGGCGGTCCGGTGTTGTCGGTGGTGTCGCCGCCGCCGGTGAGGCAGCGTCAGTCGGCCAAGACACCGTCGGCCAAGACACCGTCGGCCATGACACCGTCGGCCATGACACCGTCGGCCTGCTCGCGGCTGGCGTGCCCGCGCTCGTTGTCGGCGTGGGCACGCTCGCTGTTTCCGGCGCCACGCTCGCTGTTGTGATTGACCGGGCCGTCCTGGGCTCGGGGGAGGCTGTCGCCGCGCTCGCCACTGCGGGGCCCGCTGCCACCGATATGCCGATGACCGCGGCGACGAGGCGGCTCAGCCCGGAGGGAACGGTCGCGTGAAGCAGCCCGCGGGCGACTCGCCCCCACCGTCCAGGGACATGGCCCACCACTGCGGCGAGAACGGCTAGGGCGACCCACGCCGCGAGCGCCCAAAGCACCGCCGCCGCCAGCATTCCGGCGGCCGCGTCGGCGCCGACGCCGTCGGTGCTGCGCTCCGGGTGCCCGACGAGGGCGGCCAATCCCCGCCAGTCAGGCCACACGCCGGCGAGCACGCAGGCATCCACGAGGATGAGCGCGCCCAAACGTGCGCGTGTAGACATTCGATTCCCTCCATTTACGTTCGGTTGCATTTGTATAGCGTTGTTGAGCGTCAGTCAATGTCGATCAAGCACATGGTTCACTCAGGCCGGGAGGGCGATCAGCCATGCGTTGGGAAAATCTGTTCGACGACCTGGAGGCCAGAGCCGAGGCGCTCGAGGCCGCGCAGCGGGAAGTGGAAATCCACGACCGCACCCGCGTCGAGGTTTCGCGAGTGCCACTGATCGACCGCCTTCGACCGGCGGTCTCGGCGCTGGTGCGGATGCAATGCGAGGGCGGGGCTGTCGTTCGTGGGCGGCTGACTCGAGTCGGCTCCGACTGGGCCCTAGTGAACGCGGAGGCGGGGCGAGAGGTGCTCGTGCGGCTGGCCGCGGTCGTCGCGATATCCGGCCTGGTTCGACTGACGGCGGCGCCGCGCGCCACGGCCGCGGTCGAATCGCGCCTGGGCGTCGCACACGTGTTGCGGGGTATCGCGCGTGACCGGTCGGCCGTTCGGTTGTCCCTCGTCGACGGGTCGGCGTTGACCGGCACCATCGATCGGGTCGGCGTGGATTTCTGCGAGCTTGCAGTGCACGCTCAGGGCGAGTTGCGCCGAGCGCGCGAGGTGCAGGAGGTCGTGCTCGTAGGGCTCAGCGGACTCGCGCTGGTGTCGCGCGAGGTGAGTGCCTAGGCGGCTTATCAGTTCCGGGATCACTCGATCGCGTCCGCTGACTCGATGAAGGGATGGTCGGCGACGAAGGCGCGAGTCTGGTCGTACATCCGGGCGATATAGCTTTCCAACTTTGTGCGTTCGACGCGCCACTGCCCGCGGCCGCCGATCTTGATCGCTTCCAGCTCGCCGCTGCGCACCAGGGCGTACGTCTGCGACGCCGAGATATTGAGGACCTCGGCGACGTCGGCCAAGGTCAGGAATCGCTCGCCTGACACTCCCAGGTACTCCTTCCGTCGCCTTCGTCGCGGATATTCGTCGCTCGCCGGACGACGTCCGTAGCAGGGATACTCGATGCCGGCGTTGGCCGGGCACCGCCAGTGTGTCATCCGAGCGCGACGTCGCGTCGCAGTTATCCACAGGTCCGTTCAAGATCGATTCGTCATTGTGCGGGCGTTACTGCACCATATGGCCCGTGTCCGTCCCCTCACCCGCTCCTCGTCGCGTCCGTCCGCCTCGTTGGCTCGACCTTCGATTGATCCTCGGCCTTGCCCTGGTTCTGGGCTCGGTATTGGTCGGTGTGCGCGTCTTTACCGCCGCCCGTCACACCGAACGGGTGTGGGCGGCGGCCCACGACCTCGCTGCCGGTGAAACCGTCACCTCGGCGGATTTACGGGTAGCCGAGGTGTCGCTGCCCGGTTCCTTGTCGACTTACCTGCCCGCCTCTCGCGTGCCTGATCCCGCGACCGTCAACCGGCCGGTCCATGCCGGTGAGCTGGTTCCGAGATCCGCACTGGGGGTGTCGCCGGCCCGCACGACGATCACCATTGCCTTCCCGGGCGACAATGCGCCGCGCATTCACACCGGAGATCGCATTACCGTCTGGGTCTCCAACGCGAAGTGTCCGGTGGCCGTGGTGCTCCCTGACGTCGTGGTGCAGCAGGTGCAGGCCGCCGGTAGTGGAGCGTTCTCGGGTGGCAGCGGCATCGCGGTCGTCGTACGGGTCGAACCGACCGAGGCCGAGCGGGTCGTGCGGGCGCAGGCCATGGATGGTGCGGTGCTGCGCGCCGGAGTTCTCACGGGGACGGCCCCGGCCACACCGGCCTCGGGGCTGACGGCGTCGGGTGTGCCGTCGTCGGGTGCGCCCTCAGGTGCGCCGTCCGGCGCGGCGCCGACGAATGCGGCGGCAAGCCCCTCGGCGACCTCGGGGGACGGTTGCGGGGCGGAGTCGCCGTGAGATTTCCGATCCTCACCGCGGCCGACGGAGCCGGGTGGGAATCGCGGCTCGTCCTCGCGTTCGAGGATGCGACGCACGGCGTCGACGTCGTTCGTCGCTGCGTGGATCTGGTCGAGTTGCTGGCCGTCGCCGCGGCCGGGCAGGCCCGTGGCGTGCTTGTCGCGGGCGGCTTGCGGCGACTGGACGCCGACGCCGTCGAACGGCTGGCTACCAGCGGTGCCGTGGTCGTCGGGGTGATCCGGGCCGATGACGCCGCGACTGAGGATCGGCTACGCGCGATGGGCGTTCGATTCACGGTCCCGGATGACGCCGAGCCCGGTGTCGTCGCGACGGTGCTCGAGCGCGCGATCGCAGACGCCGATCCGGTCGAGGCCGGCAGCAGCCGCCACCGCTACGCCGACCCGGCGGCATCCAGTTCGCTCGTGGCGACGCCGGCGGGCGCCGACAGCGATCGGCCTTCCCATCCGCGGCGTGCGGGTTCGGTCGTTGCCGTCTGGGGTCCCACCGGCGCGCCGGGCCGGACGACGGTCGCGGTCGGGCTGTCCGATCACCTCGCTCGACTGGGCTGCGCCAGCTTTCTCGTCGATGCGGACGTGTACGGCGGCGTCGTTGCTACGGTCCTGGGCTTGCTCGACGAGTCGCCGGGACTTGCCGCCGCCTGCCGGCAGGCCGGGACGGGCCGGCTGGATGTCGCAGGCCTGGCCGGCCTGAGCTGGCAGGTCACGCCGAACTTGCGCGTTCTGACGGGTATTCCGCGAGCCGAGCGGTGGCCGGAACTGCGTCCTTCGGCGCTGTCGGGCGTTCTGCAGCGGGCCCGTGAGCTCGCGGACTTCGTCATCGTTGACTGCGGATTCTGTCTTGAGACCGACGAGGAGCTGGCGTTCGACACGCTCGCCCCCCGACGCAACGGGGCGACGCTGACGGTCCTGGCCGATGCCGACCTCATCGTGGTGGTGGGCGGTGCCGATCCGGTCGGGCTGCAACGGCTGGTGCGCGCCCTCGATGACCTGCGCGATGCGGAGATCGACACGCCGAGCTGGGTAGTCGCGAACAAGGTCCGATCCGGCGTGGTGCCGGGCGACGCGAGTGCCGAAGTCGCGGCGGCGTTGGATCGCTTTGCCGGCCGCCAACCGGCGGCAACACTGCCCTACGACCGGGCGGCCCTCGATGCGGCCCTGACGCAGGGCAAGACGCTCAGTGAGGCCGGACGGGGCGGCGCGCTCAATGCGGGCCTGGCCGAGCTGGCCGCGGCGGTGGCCGGCGTTTCGGCTCGTCGTGCCCGCCGGCGGACGGCCGCTCGTCGGGGTCGCTGACCCAACGCCGGGCCGGTGCGCGGTGGGGCCCACGCTGACAGAGACGGGCCGCGGCCGGGCAGAATGAGAGAGATGGCCGTCTCGCAGCGCCCCGCACCGCACCCGGAGCGGCTGAATGCGCTCGACGTGTCGTTCTTGTATCTGGAAGGCCGCAGCACACCGATGCACGTCGGTAGCTTGGCGGTGTTCGACTCGCCGGCGCAGGACTTCGACTACGAGCGGCTCGTGCGATTGGTCGAACGTCGGATCGAGCTGGTACCGCGATATCGACAGAAGGTCCGTTGGGTTCCCGGTCACCTGGCCAATCCGGTGTGGATCGACGACCCGGATTTCGATCTCACTTACCACGTCCGACGGTCCGGCTTGCCCCGTCCGGGAACCGAGGCGCAGCTGCGCGAGTTCTGTGCACGGATCCTGTCGCGGCCGCTCGATCGAGGCCGCCCGCTGTGGGAGATGTATCTGATCGACGGGTTGGGGGACGGGCAGGTAGCCATAGCCACCAAGACGCATTACGCGCTGGTCGACGGCATCAAGGCGATCGACATCGCGCAGGTCATTCTGGACGACGCGCCGGATTCCTTCGAACCCCCACCGCCGGTGTGGCTACCGCGTCCGGCGCCGAGCAACGTCGAGCTCACGGTGGGTGCACTTCGTGATCTGGTGACGCGCCCCACCGCGCTGCTCGATGCCCTCCGACTAGGAGCTCGGGACGCCAGGGCCACCGCCGGCACCGTCGCGTCACTCGCGGGTGGCGTCCTGTCGGCGGCTCGCTCGACGTTGCGGCCACCGCCGGCCTCGCCGTTGAACGTGCGGGTGGGAGAGCACCGGCGGCTCGCCGTCGCTCGAACGACGCTGGCCGACCATCGCCTGGTCCACCAGGCCCAGCGGGTCAGCGTCAACGACGTGGTGCTGTGCGCGCTGGCCGGGGCCTTTCGCTCGTGGCTGTTGTTCCGGGGCGAGCCCGTTCATCCGACGACCACCATCCGGGCGATGCTTCCCGTCGTCGTCCGGGACCCGGATGTACCTGACACCGACCGGCCTGACCAGCCGCCCGACCGGGCTGGCCGGGTCGGGTCGGCGCCCGACGTCTCGGCGATACTGGTTGATCTTCCGGTGGGCGAGTCAAACCCGCTGGTGCGCTTGGCTCAGGTCGGGTTCGCGACACGACCGCACGCCGCTTCGGGCCGATCGGTCAGGGCGGAGGTTCTGGTGACCCTGGGCGGCTTCGCGCCACCGACCCTGCATGCCGTGGGCGCCCGCGTCGCGAGCGGACTGGCCCGTCGGCTCTACAACGTGGTGGTGACCAACGTGCCCGGGCCGCAGCGGCCGATGTATGCGGCGGGAGCCCGGCTGCGGGAAATCTATCCGATCGTGCCGTTGACCGAATCACACGCGGTTGCGGTCGGTGTCAGCTCCTACGACGGTTCTGTCTTTTACGCGCTCAACGCCGACGGGGATGCCGTGCCCGACGCCGACGTGCTGGTCTCCATGATCGAAGAGGCACTGGCCGAACTGGTGGAGGCGGTCCTTTCGGGCAGCGCACGCGTGCGGACCCCTCGCTCGGGCGGATCAGGTCGGTCGGGCCGCTCGCCACGGTCGACCGGGTCTGCGCGGTCGGCGGCCCGGCGAGCGAGCAACTGAACGTGGCCGCCACGGACGATTCGTCGAGCGTCCCGGGCGATTCGTCGTTGAGCGCGGGTGGACGCCGGGCGATCGTGTGCGGCGGTGGCGGCCTGCTGGGCTTCGCCTGGACGCTCGGCGCGCTTGGAGTCATCGAGCAACAGCTCGGATTCGACGCGCGCGACTGCGAAGTCGTCCTCGGCACGTCCGCGGGAGCAGTGATTGCCTCGCTGCTCGGCTGCGGCCTCTCGATTTCGCAGATCTCGCGTCATCACCAGGGCTGCGCTGGTAAAGGGGATCCGCCGATCGACTGGGACTACGACACCGCGGCCGGGCGGACACGCCCGCAGTGGCCGCGGTGGTGGCCGGGGTCACCACGCCTGCTCGCCTCAGCGGTCCGACATCCTCGGGATCTGCACCCGATGGTGGCGTTGTCCGGGGTGCTGCCGGCCGGTCGCGGCGACCTCCGGCCGATGCACGATGTCGTGGTTGCGGTCGCCCACGATGCGGGCTTCGATCTTCGGTGGCCCGAAAGACCGCGACCCTGGATAGCGGTGACGGACTTTCGTGAGGGTCGCCGGGTGGTCTTCGGTCGAGATCGCAGTGCGCCCCTGGCCGACGCAGTGATCGCCTCGTGCGCGATTCCGGCGTGGTATTCGCCGGTCGTCGTCGGCGACCGACGCTATGTAGACGGCGGTGCCGTGTCGAACACCTCGCTCGACCTGCTCGCCGGGGAGGGATACGACGAGGTTTACGTCGTCGCGCCGATGGCCATGCAGCGCGTCTCCGATCGTTGGTACGCCTCGCCGTTGACTCGTGTGGAGCGCGCCGTTCGGGTAGGGATCACCCGGCGGCTCATGCGTGATGTCCGAGCAGTGTCGGCGACCGGCACGAAGGTCGTCGTGATCAGACCAGGAGAGCAGGATCTTGCCGCGATCGGGCTGAACCTCATGAATTCCGGCCGCCGGCTGCAGGTACTGGATGTCGCGGCCCGAACCGTGCCGGCGCAGCTTCGAGACCAGCTGCGACGGATCGGCGTCGCGCCGGAATCCCGCCGCCCGGCGACAGAGCGGGACTCGGCATGAGGATCTACGTCCCAGCGACGTCGAGCATGTTGGCACGCCTGGCCGAGGTCCAGGTGGTGGCGGCCTCGCCCGTCACGGCGTTCGCGGTGACGCCGGGTCTGCGCTCCTGGTACGTCGCGGGTGACGAGGAGGAGCTCGAGTTCGCCGCCCTGAGCGCGGCCGCGCGAGCCTCGTTGCGGCTCATCGACGAGGACCTCAGCGCGGATCGCCGGCGCGTCGTCGTCGTCGCTGAGGTGAGCGACGCCGACGTTACGGTTCACGATGACCTCGATCGCGGGGTCGTTCGCTTGACCGAGCCGGTGCGACTCCTTGACGTCGTCGCATTCCACGTCGACCTCGACGACGCCCGCGAGGCCATCGCGGCCGCTAGCGCAGCAATCCTGCGGGCCGACCTCGGTGACGATGCGGCCCAGGAGATCGTCGATGACGCCGAGGGTTTCGACCTCGCCTGGTACGCCACTCAGGAACTGCCAGATTTGCTTCGCTGACGGTACGGATCGCCCCGCAGGCGCGTGCCGGGGCGGGGCGCTGCGACTACCGTCGAGTGTGCGGCCGGCAACGGCGCCGGGTCGCACCAGGATGCGAAGGAGCACCAGCGTGGACGCAGCCGCCCACCCGCCGATGCCCGTGAATGAACCTGTCCGCACCTACGCGACGGGCTCGCGGGAGCGCGACTCGCTGATCGCGGCCCTGAAGTCGATCGGCGACACCAAGCACGAGCTGACTATGACGATCGAGGGCGAACAGCGAATGGCGTCCGGACAGCCGTACGACGTCGTCCAGCCGCACGACCATCACGCGGTGCTTGGGGTTTCCGCGCAGGCCGGAGCCGCCGACATCGAGGCAGCGGTGAACGCGGCGCTGCGAGCCGCGCCGGCGTGGCGAGCGACGCCGTTCGCCGAGCGAGCAGCAGTATTTCTGCGGGCCGCCGCGTTGTTGTCGTCGACTTGGCGGGACCGGCTGAACGCGGCCACCATGCTCGGACAATCCAAGACCGTGCAGCAGGCCGAGATCGATTCGGCCTGCGAGTTGATCGACTTCCTGCGATTCAACGTCCACTTCGCGCAGCAGATTCTCGAGCAGCAACCGATCAGCGACGCCACGACGTGGAACCGGTCGGACTACCGCCCACTCGAAGGTTTCGTGCTGGCCATCACGCCGTTCAACTTCACCGCGATCGCCGGCAACCTGCCCACCGCGCCGGCGATAATGGGCAACGTCGTCGTGTGGAAGCCCTCGCCGACCCAGCAACTGGCCGCTCACCTGACGATGCGGTTGCTCGAGGCCGCGGGCCTGCCCCCGGGGGTCATCAACCTCGTGACCGGTGACGGCGGGGCAGTCAGCGATGTGGCCCTGTCGCATCCGGCTCTGGCCGGCATCCATTTCACCGGCTCGACGCCGACGTTCCAGCATCTGTGGCGCACCGTCGGGAACGCGATCGATCGGTACGCCACCTACCCGAGACTGGTCGGAGAAACGGGTGGGAAGGACTTCGTGATCGCGCATCCCTCGGCCGATCCGGCCGCGCTCGTCACCGGTCTGGTCCGAGGCGCGTTCGAATATCAGGGGCAGAAATGCTCGGCCGCGTCGCG
>JAFAWL010000348.1 GCA_019241805.1 Actinomycetota bacterium | reverse complement strand
CCGGTGCTGCAGCCGGTCATCGCTCCCGCGCCGGTCACGGCCGACGGGTACACGTTGCTGTTGTCGGTGTAGCACTGCTCCAGGGTCGAGATCGCACCCCGCAGGTCCGAAGCGGCCGACTTGTTCTCGGCGCCCTTACGGTAGTTCAGGTACAGCGGGATGGCGATAGCGATCAGCACGCCGATGATGACGACGACCACGAGCAACTCGATGAGGGTGAAGCCATGGTCACCCTCGGCGCGCTCGTCGCGGATGCGACGAAGCTTTTCCTGCATGTGAGCCTCCTACAGCTCTTGGGGGTTTGACGGCGGCCGGGCCGCGTCGGGCCCGACCTACGCCTTGGCTGGTGCCTCGGGCGCTTTCTGGCTCTCCCTGCGGCGCAGGGAAATCAATGAGGTGCTCACGAGCTCGCACCCGCTGAATGGGGCGCTCACGAGCTCGCACCTTGGATGTGCTGGTAGATGGAGAACATCGGCAGATAGAGGCAGACCACCATCGAGCCGACGATGCCGCCCATGACGAGCACCATGATCGGCTCGATCGCGGCCGTCAGGGCCTCGGCCGCCTGGTCGACCTCGCGGTCGTAGAAGTCCGCCACCTTGTCCAACATCTGGCTGATCTGTCCGCTCTCTTCGCCAACTTCGATCATCTGAGTAACCATCGGCGGGAAGAACGGGTGGTTGAGCAACGGTTCCGACATCGTGCGCCCCTGGCGCACCGACTCCTTGACCTCCTGCATGGCCTCGCTGATGACCGAGTTGCCGGTGGTGTCACCGACGACGTCCAGGGCCTGCATGACCGGGACCCCGACGCCGAGCAGGGTGCCGAGATTTCGCGAGAACCGGCTGATCGCAATCTTCGTGAAGAGACTGCCGAAGACCGGGATGCGCAACTTGAACTTGTCGAAGGCCAGGCGGAACGGCGGGCTCGTCCGCAGCATCGCCTTGGTC
This sequence comes from Actinomycetota bacterium, assembly GCA_019241805.1. Classification (GTDB taxonomy): domain Bacteria; phylum Actinomycetota; class Actinomycetes; order Mycobacteriales; family Jatrophihabitantaceae; genus JAFAWL01. Next base: position 4,140 of record JAFAWL010000348.1, on the reverse strand, counting down.
CAGGCCGAGACACCGATCGCGACGCCGATGAGAATCGGCGCCAGCCACAGCATCGAGTGGCTGATGTTGACGATGATCTGCGTCGGCAGCGGGAGGTTGCCGCCCAGCTGCTTGAACATCTTTTCGAAGATCGGAACGATGAAGATCATGACGCCGGCGATCATCAGGAACGAGAACCCCAGCACGATCACCGGATAGGTCATCGCACTCTTGATCTTGCCGCGCAGCGCGGCGTCCTTCTCGAAGTTGGTGGCGATGCGTTCCAGGGCGTTGTCGAGGAAACCGCCCGTCTCGCCGGCGCGAATCATCGCGACCATCAAAGGCGGGAACACCTTCGGGTGCTTGCTCATCGCCGCCGAGAGCGACAGGCCGGCCTCGATGTCGCTGCGGACCTCGCCGATGGTCTTCTTCAGCGATACGTTCTCGCACTGCTCCTCGAGGATGGTCAGCGCGCGCAGGAGCGATAGACCCGACGTGGTCATGGTCGCGAACTGGCGGGAGAAGACCGCCATGTCCTTGAGCTTGATGCGACCGGTCAGGCCCGGGATCTTGATCTCGCTCTGCAGGCCGACACCGAATTCCTTGACCGAGAGCGGCACCAACCCCTGCGAGCGCAGCGCCTGGATGGCGGCGGTGTCGTTCTGGGCCTCGACCTTGCCCTTGACCTGCTTGCCGCGGGTGTCGATGACCTTGTACTCGAAGGTCTTGGTAGCAGGCATGATCAGGCCCGTCCGGCCAGGCGGGAGAACTCGTCGACCGAGTGGCACAGTTCGAGCGCCTGCTCGTAGGTGATGACCTGCTGGCGCACGCGCTCGGCCAGGTGCTGGTCGAAGGAGAGCATGCCGCTGCTGCCGCCGGACTGCATGAACGACGGGATCTGGTGGTTCTTGCCCTCACGGATGAGGTTCCGGATCGCCGGCGTGGCGAACATGATCTCGGTGATGATCGTTCGGCCGGTGCCGTCGGCCCGCGGGCACAGCGCTTGGGTGACCACGCCCTGCAGCGCGGTCGACAGCTGCGCGCGGATCTCCTGCTGCTGGTGCGGCGGGAAGATGTCGATGATGCGGTCGATCGTCTGGGCCGCGCTCTGCGTGTGCAGGGTGGCCAGCACCAGGTGGCCGGTCTCGGCCGCGGTCAGGGCGGTGGACGTCGTCTCCAGGTCACGCAACTCACCGACCAGGATGATGTCGGGGTCCTGCCGCAGAGCGTGTTTCAACGCCTCGGCGAACGAGTCGGTGTCCTCACCGACCTCGCGCTGATTGACCAGACAACGCTTGTGCTCGTGCAAGAACTCGATCGGGTCCTCGATCGTCACGATGTGCGAGGACCGTGTGCGGTTGGCCAGATCCAGGATCGAGGCCAGGGTCGTCGTCTTGCCCGAACCGGTCGGACCGGTCACCAGCACAAGACCACGGGGCAGGTGCGCGAACTTCGACACGGAGTCCGGCACCCCGAGTTCGTCCAGCGGCTTGATCTCGTAGGGAATCGCCCGGAACGCGCCGCCGTAAGCGCCGCGCTGTTGGTAGATGTTCACGCGGAACCGGCAGAGGTCCTGGACCGCGTACGCGAGGTCGAGCTCGCGGCGCTTCTCGAACGCTTCCCACTGGTTCTGGCTGACCACCGAGCGCAGCAACATCGCCGTCTGCATCGGGGTGAGCGGGTCGTAACCGGGCAGGTAATAGAGGCTGCCGTGCACCCGCATGGTGGGTGGGGCGCCGGCGGTGAGGTGCAGATCGGAACCGCGGGCCTCGACCACGACGCGCAACATCGCGTTGAGCGACTCGCGCTCCTCGCTGAAGTCGATCGCGGGACGAGCGTCGACGAAGCCGTGCGACGCGACCGGTTGGTCGAGCGTCTGCAGTGCCTCCACTGGATCTCCTCGGGGGTTAGGAGTCTCGATGGTTGATTTATGACTTAACGCAAGCCTCACATCACGGAGAGCAGCTGAACCTTAACTGCGCTCTCAGCGATGTGCAATCCGAGTTAAGTCGAGCGTGTAGGCCGCGCGCCACCACATTCATGGCTGAGGTCAAGGGCGCCTGCAATATCAGGACATTGGCCAAGCTGCCGTGCAGATCGTGGTCTTCGATGTCACTGTCTGTGACGACGCGGTCATCGCAGAGCTGGTGTCAACGCCCCCGCAACTGTTTGATCGACAAGAGACCGAGCAGCTTGATAACGAATCGATCACGCTCGTCTTAGATCGCTACCCGGAGGATCTCGGGTACGGACGTCTGACCGTTCTTGGCCTTGGTCAGGCCGTCGAAGCGCAACGAGAACATGCCCTCGCTCTCGGCGGCCCGCTGGACTTCGTGCGCCGAGGCCCGCTCGACCGCCAGCCGTTCGATCTCTTCCGACACCGGCATGACCTCGTGCAGCGCGATCCGGCCGCGGTAACCGGTGTTGGCGCAGTTGCGGCAGCCGACCGGCTTCCAGAGCACGTCCGGCCGGCCCACTTCGTCCTCGGGCCAGCGCGCGGCGGCCAGTTCGGCGTCGGTCGGCTTGTATTCCTCTTTGCACCAGTCGCACAGACGACGGGCCAGGCGCTGGGCCAGCACGCAGTCGACCGACGATCCGACGAGGAACGGCTCGATGCCCATTTCGATCAGGCGAGTCATCGCGCTGGGCGCGTCGTTCGTGTGCAGGGTGGAGAGCACGAGGTGGCCGGTGAGCGAGGCCTCGACGGCGAGCTGGGCGGTGACCCGATCGCGAATCTCACCGATGAGCACCACGTCGGGGTCGGATCGCAGAATGGCCGGCAGCACCGCGGCGAACGTGAGGCCGGCCTTGTGGTTGACCTGCACCTGGTTGATGCCGCCGAGGCGGTACTCGACCGGATCCTCGACCGTGATGATGTTGACCGTCGGCTTGCTGATCGCGGCGAGCGTGGCGTACAGCGTCGTCGACTTGCCCGAGCCCGTGGGTCCGGTGACCAACAACATGCCGTGTGGCTTGGTGAACGAGGTCGAAAAGCGTGCGTAGTTGTCTTCCGTGAAGCCGAGCTTGCGCAGCTCGAGGTCGATGCCGCCGGTGTCGAGCACCCGCAGCACGATCTTTTCGCCCCACACCGTCGGCAGCGTGGCCAGGCGCAGGTCGACGACCCGCTGACCCAGCGCGACGCTGATGCGGCCGTTCTGGGGCACCCGCCGTTCGGTGATGTCGACGTTCGCCATGATCTTCAACCGCGAGATCAACGCGGATTGCACGGCCTTGGGCACCGAGTCGACCTCGTGCAGCACGCCGTCGATGCGGTAGCGGACGCGCAGATCGCCTTCGGTCGGTTCGATGTGGAGGTCCGACGCGCGGTTCTGGATCGCCTGGTCGAGAAGCGAGTTGACGTAGCGCACGATCGGGGCGTCGTCGCCGGTGGCGGTGAATGTCGACATCGTGTCGGACTGCTGATCGCGCAGCGACGAGGCGATGTCGGCGAGGTCGTTGTCCTCGCGTTGCAGCTTGTCGATGATCTTCCGCAGCTCACTGCGGGCGACGACGACCGGCCGGACGTCGCGGTCGGTGGCGGCGCGCACGTCATCGAGCGCGACGACGTCCCCGGGGTCGCTGACCGCGACCACCAGTTCGTCGTCGGTCATGGCGATGCCGAGTACCCGGTGGCGGACCACCAGCGACAGCGGGAGCTTTGCCGCCGCGGCGGCGTCGAACGGGAAGCCGACCAGGTCGACGGTGCCCATGCCGTAGACGTCGGCGGACGCCTCGGTCAACTCCTGCTCGGTGACGACCCGGTCATTGATCAGGACGTCGCGGATCGAGCGACCGGTGCGTTCGGACTCCTCCGCCGCGCTCTGCATCGCCAGGGCGTCGGCGCCGCGTCGCTGCAGCGCGTCGAGCAACGGACGAAAAGACTGATACATGCGTCCCTTCCTCGTGGCCGGTCGGAGTCGGCGTCGCAGCCGACGGCTCGACACTGCATTCATCGGCTCCGGGCGCCGCGAGGTTAGGAATTCGAAGCAATTGGCTGCCGACGACCTTGCCGGCGGCGCGGGCGGACGGGGTTCCAGGGGATTCTCAGCCGGTTCACCCGGTGATGTACTGCTCCAGTCGCACCCGGTCCTGCTCGAGCGAGCGGATGTAGCTGAAAACGACGTCTCCGATGGTGACGATGCCGACCATGTGCTCCGCCTC
>JAFAWL010000124.1 GCA_019241805.1 Actinomycetota bacterium | reverse complement strand
AAATGTGCGGCCGCGCTCTTGGGGTCGCCGGCGCGTCGCTCGATGAGCGCCAGCGTGGTCCGGGCGTCCGAGGCCACCTCGGGCCGTTCGATGGCGTCGGCCGCCTCGATCGCCTCCTGAGCCCAGCGGGCGGCTTCGGTGTCGCGTCCGATCGCGACCGCGGCATGGGCGTGCAGTGCGCTCAGTCGTGCCCGGAACACGGCCGACCCGTCCGCGGGCAGCAGGCTGAGCGCCTTGGTCGTTGCGGCCATCGCCTCGACGTCGGCGTCGAGATTCAGCGAGGCGCGAGCGAGTGTCGCGAGCAGGCGGGCCTGCTTTTCCGGGTCCAGGTCGGGTGGGCGATTGGAGACCGCATCGCGGGCGATCGCCAGTGCTCGGGCGGGATGCCCGGCATCCGCCGCCGCCTCGACGGCATCGATGATCAAGGAGGCCCAGTCGTAGGACGCCGGCGGAGCAACTGAGCAGAGCAACCCGAGCGCCGCCTCGAAATGGGTCATGGCCTCCTGTGGAGCGGCCAGTTCCAAGGCTTCTCCCCCAGCCTGGATGCTCGCTTCGAATGCCGCCTGCAGATCATGAGCCCGCCGGGCGTGATGGGCCAGCTCGGCTGCGCTTCCGGCCATCGTGCTGCTGCGCAACACCCGCGCGAACGCGGCGTGCAGGCGAACCCGCTCCCCGGGCAGCAGGTCGTCGTAGACCGCCTCGCTCAGCAATGCGTGGCGGAACCGGTATCCCCACTCACCGGCGGCCTCGAGCACATAGTCCTCGACGGCCTCTCGGACGGCGTCGTCAAGCGCGTCGTCGCTGAGCCCCGTGACCGCCGAGAGGCGGTTGTGCGAGATGCGTCCACCGGCGACGGCGGTCACCCTGACCGCGTCGCGCGCGGCGGCCGACAAGCGATCGAGCCGGATCAGCAGGAGATCGGCCAGGTCGGCCGGCAGCGTTTCCCCCGTGCCGGCGTGCGTGGTCGCCGACAGCAACTCCTCGGCGAAGAAGGCGTTGCCCCCGGCGCGCTCGACGATGCGACCGATCTCGCCCTCGCTGATGGCCCACGGGCTGATCGCCCGGACCAGCGAGCGAACCTCGCTGGGGTCGAGCGGGCTCAGCTGCAGACGACGGACATTGCCCAACCGGCTCCACTGGGCCAACGATTTGCGCAGCGGATGCCGTCGGTGCAGATCGTCACTGCGATAGCTGACCACCAGCGACAACTGCGGCGAGCGAGTTCGCGCCAGCACGAAGCCGATCAGATCTCGCGTGGCCTGATCGGCCCAATGCGCGTCTTCGATGATCAGCAGCAGCGGGGATCGAGCGGCGGCCTGTTCCAGCACGGCGAGCACGCTGTCGTATAGGCCGGCTTTGTCGACGCGCACCCGTTCGTCGTCGACCGCGCTGGCCATCCGTCGATCTGACGATGCCCGGTCGGGAGTACGCACGGCCGGCAGCACGGCCGCGGCCGCCGGGTAGGCATCCAGCAGAGCCGCCACATCGGCATCGGCCGAAAGCGTCGCGAAGGCCTCGCCGAAGGGCAGATAGGGCAGCCCGGCGTCGCCGAAGTCGAGGCAGTGGCCGACCACGCACGTGACCCGCCGCTGCTGGGCCCGGTCGAGCAGCTCGGCCAAGAGCCGGGTCTTGCCGACCCCGGCGTCACCGGAGACGATGACGGCCCGCTCATCGGTGCCTTCGATCAGCCGCTCGAGGGCAGCCAGCTCGAGGGAGCGTCCGACTAGCGGTGTGGAGTAGTGGGCCACGTCCGCCATTGTGTCCGCCTCGACTGACACCGGCCGAACGGATATCGGGCCGCCGTCGGGATCGACGGCGGTTCTGGGCGCTCGGTATAGCACCGCTGTCAGTGAGTCGCGCGTACGTCCCGGCCGAGCCGCCAGCGCCGGTCGTGCGTACGGCGCCCCGCCCCGCGCTCGCGCCCACCGGCCCGGCGGAACTCTTCGGCGACCCGATCGCGGCGATAGGCGATCTCGCCGTCGTACAGGCTCGTCGCGTAGATGCTCATGGCGTCCTCCGTGGGATGGATCTGTGCTTACGTTCACGACGATGCGCGTCTGAGGGGGCCCGGCACATCGGGATATCTCCCTAACCTGCCGACGCGGCGAGCCTTAGGTATCGCGCCGCCTTACCTATCGGAACCGAGCGCCTCAGATGCATGAGCGCTGCCGGCGTTGTGGACGAGGTTGGGCATCGTCCACAACTCTCGCTTTCGTCGCCGCGAGGCACGAGGCATCGCGAGGCTGGCAGCATGTTTTCGCTTCGTCCGCCCATCGCGATCGGGTTGGTCGTTCTGACGTGTCTGTCCGGGCCCGCGCAGACAGCCATCGCCTCGCCGGCAACCACGGCCTCGCCGGCAACCACGGCCTCGCCGGCAAGCAGGGCCTCCTCGCAAAGCACGGTCTCGTCGGCAACGACGTCCCGGCGAACCGAGGGATCCCGGGCGACCGGCGCCCAGTCACCGACGACGCCGATCACGCTCGGGACCTATTCTGTCCCGGTGACGGGGGCGCTCGTCGTCCTCCGTCCCTTCAGCGCGCCGACCAACCGCTACGCCGCCGGGCATCGCGGGGTCGACCTGCTAGCTGAATCCGACGTCGTGCAAGCCGCCGGCGACGGCGTCGTAAGCTTTTCCGGAACGGTCGCCGGCCGCGGAGTGGTGGTCATCAGCCATCCCGACGGGATCAGCACTGAGTACGAACCGGTAGCACCCGAGGTCGTCACGCGCCAGCAGGTTCGGCGCGGCGATCGGATCGGAAGCGTGAGCGGAACCCACGATGGGTGCCCATCGGACCGGTGTCTGCATTGGGGCGCCCGGCGCGGTCAGAACTATCTCGATCCGCTGAGGCTGCTGGCGCCGCTCGCCCGCGTGCGGCTTCTCCCGTGGAGCACGGATAGGTGATTCACGCGCTTTTCCGGTCAGGCGCGAGGATGGGCCTTCACGAATCCGGCGCGCAGCCGCTCGACCGAGATGTGTGTGTAGATCTGCGTCGTCGCCAGGCTCGCGTGGCCGAGCAGCTCCTGCACCGCTCGCAGGTCCGCCCCGCCGTCCAGCATGTGTGTCGCGGCGCTGTGTCGCAGGCCGTGGGGACTGAGCTCGGGCGCCGACGGAACGGCCGCTGTGCGCCGATGCACCACCTCGCGGATCGTGCGTGGATCGATCCGCGCGCCCCGGACACCCAGCAGCAGGGCCGCGCCGCTCCGCTTTGTCGCCAGGCGAGGGCGACCGACAGCCAGCCATGCGTCGAGCGCGTCCGCCGCCGGCACGCCATAGGGCACACTGCGCTCCTTCGCGCCTTTGCCGAATACGCGCACGAGACGGCGGCCGTCATCGATGTCGTCGACGTCGAGGCCGGCTAGTTCGCTCACCCGGATGCCTGTGCCATAGAGCAGTTCGACGATTAGCCGGTCGCGTCGGGCCAGCGGCGACCCGTCATCGGCGAGGTCCATCAGCGCTTCGGCCTGGTCCTGCGCCAACACGGCCGGCAAAGTTCGATGGGGCCTGGGGCTGACCAGCAGCCGTCCCGGATCGACGAGCAGGTGGCCCCGGCGTAGCGCCCATGCGGTGAAGGTGCGAACAGACGCGCCTCGCCGGGCCAGCGTGGTGCGCGCCGTTCCGGCGCCGAACGACTCGGCCAACCACGCCCGCATGGTCGGCAGGTCGAGCTCGGCGAGGTCCTCGATGCCACGCCGCGTACTGAAGGTCAGTAGCGATACGACATCGCCCACATACGCGCGCACCGTGTGGGCCGACCGGTTGCGTTCCAACCCGAGATGTTGCTCGAACTGAGCAACGATCTCCTGCGTCGTCGGGTCGAGCTGCGCTCGCAAATCAGCCACAGTCGGGCGACCGGAGCGCGATCGCCGGTGGGCCGGAAGGCGATCCTCGCTGGTCACCTGCCAGACGGTGCGCGGTCGAGGGCCGCGGGGCAAGCCGACACGCAGAACGGCCGGCCGGACGAACACGATGCCCCGACGATCGAGCACGCGACAGGCCGGGGCCGTGTCACCGCGCGGTCCGCTGCGTCCCGATACGGTGACGGCGTGTCGGCCGAGGTCACCCAGCTGACCTGGATCGCGGTGGCGGCGGTTGCCGCCCCCGTAGTCGCGCTTCGGCTGCGACGGGTCACCGTTCCCGGCGTCGTGCTCGAGATCGTCGCCGGGGTGATCCTCGGGCCAACCGTGCTGGACTGGGTGCATCCGACGGGACTGGTGGCCGATTTCAGTAACTTCGGCCTGGCGCTGCTCATGTTCTTAGCCGGGCTGGAGTTACGGCTGTCGGTCATGCGCGGCCGCATCCTGGCCCTAGCCGGGATGTCCTGGGCCCTTTCTCTGGTCGGTGCGTTGATCGTCGCGCTGGTGCTGCTC
>JAFAWL010000111.1 GCA_019241805.1 Actinomycetota bacterium | reverse complement strand
CGCGAATCGCGAGTTCGTGCAAGGGGCGCGGCTGGCCGGGGCGTCGCCGGGCCGGATCATTCGCCGCGAGCTGATGCCGAACGTGCTGCCCCCGATGATTGCTTACGCGGTCGTTCTGCTGGCCACCCTGGTAACTGCTGAGGCCGGTTTGAGCTACCTCGGGTTGGGCGTCATCCCGCCCACGCCCAGCTGGGGCCAGATGATCGCCGATGGGCAGTTCCAACTGGCCGACTACCCGCACGTCGTCTTCGTGCCGGCCACAGTCCTCGCGCTGACAATTTTCGGCATCAGTGTCTTGGGCGACTGGGCCCGTGCGAAATTCGATATTCGGCAAGCCCGCATCTAACGCCCGAGCAGCAAAATAACCGCCATGCTCTGCTTGGCGAATACGATTACAAATCGAGGAGTGAGACAGTGCAGACAAGACATCTGAAATCTCGATGGCTGAGCTGTATGGCCATCGGTGTCGCGACCTTGTTGGTCGTGTCCGCCTGCGGCGGAAAGAAGAACTCGGGGGGCACGTCGTCATCTTCGGGCTCAGGCTCGGCATCGGGCTCGGCCAGCGGAGGGCCGAGCGGACAGCCGCAATCCGGCGGCACGATTCGGCTGATCATGCCTACGGAGGGCCAGGACATCGACCCGGTGCACACCAGTGTCGCCGCGACGGCGTTCGGGGATGAGATCTGGCCGATCTTCGACACGTTGATCCGCGTCGATGCCGCGGGCAAGATCACGCCACGTATCGCGACGAGCGTGACCTCGTCCGACGGTGGGCTGTCCTGGACGATCAAGCTGCGCGACGGCGTCAAGTTCTCCGATGGCACGCCCTACGATGCGGCCGCCTTGATGTACAACTGGCAGCGGGATCAGTTGCCGACCTCGGCCCAGGCGGGCGACGCGAAGAACATCACCTCGATGACCGTTACCGATCCGACCACGTTGGATATCAAACTGGTCGCGGTGAACACCGGCTTCCCCTACCTGCTGCAGGGTGTGCTCGGGATGAACGGCTCGCCGACTGCGATCAAGAACTTGGGCGCCAAGTACTCAACGAACCCGGTCGGGGCCGGGCCGTTCATCGTGACGAACCGCGTCGCCGGCAGCAGCGTGACGTATAAGAAGAACCCGACGTACTGGGACAACCCCCGGCCCTACGCCGACGGGCTGCAGATCAACTTCGTGGCCGACGCGAACCAGGCTTCGGCGTCACTTACGGCCGGCGAGGGCGACATTCAAGACCTGCTGGACGACTCGGTTGCGAAGAAGCTGAAGTCGACCAGCGGCTTCCGCGTGCTGGACACTTCCGAGGGTCTGAACGACTCGGTCACGTGGTTCAACAACATCAAGGCCCCGACCGACGACGTCCGCATTCGTCAGGCGTTGGTGATGGCGTCTGATCCGGAGGATGCCAACAGCAAGGCCGACAGCGGGGCCGGCGTCATGGTCACCAATTTGTTCCCGAAGGACTCGCCCTACTACGACGCCAAGGCGAACATCCCGTGGAACAACGTGACCGAGGCCCAGAAACTGGTCGACTCCTATGTGGCCGACCACGGCGGTCAGCCGGTATCGATCGACTGGTTGTACACGACCGGCAGCTTGCAATGGCCCCAAGCGTTCGCCCAGACGATCAACTCGAAGTTGAAGAACGTGCACATCAACATCGTTCCGACGACGGCTACGAACGCCCTGGCCAAGACGTACGACAAGTCGTACCAGATGGTCGGTGGCACGTTGAGCAATGCCGACCCGGTCCAGATCCTGAGCGACCGGTTCCAGTGCAAGGCGGGCCGCAACAACGCCAACTACTGCAACCCGCAGATGGACGCGGCGTTGACCCAGGCCAAGCAGGCGACGACGACCTCGGCTCGGGCGTCGGCCCTGGCGCAGGCGCAGGAAATCCTGTGGAAGGACATGCCGATCTTTATGATCAATCACCAGCCGCCGTACAAGGCCTTGGCCAAGAAGGTCGGCGGCGCGGCGACGTTCTCCGACGGCATGCTGACCCTTGATTCGATCTGGCTGGCGAAGTAGGTCGGGACCGCGCTGTGACGAGTACGAAAACGTTCGACGAGCAGGCTCCGCTGCTCGACGTGCGTTCCCTCTCGGTGTCTTTCGAGACACCGAGAGGGCACGTCACGGCCGTCGACGATGTCTCCTTGCGCTTGGATTCAGGTGCCATGGTGTGCATCGTCGGCGAGTCCGGCGCCGGTAAGAGTGTCTTGGCTCGCTCGATCATGCGGCTGACTCCCAAGTTCGGGGTCGCGACGACCGGTCAGGTCTTCGTCGGCGGTGTGGAGCTGAGCGCTTTGTCCGAGCGGCAGATGCGCGATCACTGGGGGCCGACGGTCTCCATGGTTTTCCAGGATCCGATGACGGCCTTGAATCCGGTGATGAAGGTCGGCGATCAGATCGAGGAGGGGATGCGCGTCCACGGCTCGATGAGCCGGCAGGAACGACGCGCCGAAACCGTTCGCTTGCTCAGAACAGTTGGCATCCCCGAGCCGGACACCCGTCGTAAGCAATATCCGCACCAACTCTCGGGTGGTATGCGGCAGCGCGTCATGATCGCCATTGCGATGGCGCAAAATCCCATGCTGCTGATGGCCGACGAGCCGACGACCGCGCTCGACGTCACGATCCAGGCCCAGGTCATGGAGCTGCTCAAACGAGAGCAAGAACGGCGCAAGATGGGCGTCGTGCTGGTTACCCACGACCTCGGCGTTGCGCAGGCGTACGCCCATCGCATCGTAGTGATGTATGCCGGTCAGATCGTGGAGACCGCCACGACGGGTCAGCTGTTCGCCGCGACCCGGTCGCCGTACACACTCGCTTTGCGCAGTTCGATTCCTCGACTCGAGGACGAACCCCACCAGCTCCTGGCCGCCATTCCTGGCCGTCAGCCGAATCTCACCGACTTGCCGAAAGGGTGTCGGTTCGCGCCCCGCTGCCGGTTCGCCCAGGAGACGTGCCTCGAGGATCCTGTTCCCCTGGTCGAGGACGCCCAGGATCCCGGCCACTACGTCCGCTGCCGGTACCCGGCGGGCACGCCGGCCGGTGACGCGGCGCTGGAGCGGAATCTGTCCCGCGGCGTGACCGCGACGGGCCTGCCGGTTACTCGCGTGGACGGAGAGGTACTGGCATGACTGAAGTGCTCCCCGACAAGACGGCCGAGCGCGGGCCGCTGCTGTCGGTGCAGAATCTGACCGTCGAATTCAAGGTCGGGCGCGGACGCGTGGCCCACGCGGTGTCCGACGTCAGCCTGGAGATCTACCCCGGCGAGACCGTGGGTGTCGTCGGCGAGTCCGGCTGCGGCAAGTCGACGGTCGGTAAGGCCATTGTGCAGCTGGTCAAGTCGAAGTCCGGCAGCATCTTCTACGACGGTCGCAACCTGGCCCAGCTGTCAGGTAAGGAACTTCGGGAAGTTCGGCTCCGACTCCAAATGATCTTTCAGGACCCGATTTCATCATTGAACCCACGCCGCAAGGTCGTCGACATCGTCCGCGAACCGCTGGCGATCTGGAAGGTCGGCGACGCCGCTAGCCGTCAGAGCCGAGCGCGTGATCTGCTGGAACAAGTCGGTGTCGATCCGGACAACGCCGGCGCCCGCCGCCCCTACGAGCTGTCCGGCGGACAGTGTCAGCGGGTATCGATCGCGCGCGCGCTTGCCATCGCACCTCAGCTCCTGATCTGTGATGAGCCGGTGTCGGCGCTCGATGTGTCCGTCCAGGCGCAAGTGCTGAACCTGCTCGAGGAGTTGAAGCAGGAGCATCAGCTGACGGTCATTTTCATCTCGCACGATCTCTCCGTCGTCAAGCACATCAGCGATCGGATCGTCGTGATGTATCTGGGGCGGATCGCTGAGACCGCGCCGGCTCAGGATATCTACGAGCGGCCGGCCCATCCTTACACCTACGGCCTGTTAGCCGCGATCCCGGAGAAGGTTCTCGCTCTGGGCGGTGAGACGTCGGCCGCGGCCGTCAGTGGTGAGCTGCCCTCGCCGATCAACCCACCCTCGGGCTGCCGGTTTCGGACCCGATGCTTCCGCGCCCAGGAACGGTGCGCGCGCGAGGTACCCGAGCTTCGCCCCATCGCGCCGGGACACGAGGTGGCCTGTCACTTTCCGCTCGAACCGGGGGAGATTCCACCGGAGCTAGCGAGCAAATAGCGCAAATGGCGGAGCCGGCCTTGACCGACTCCGCCATTTGTGGCACGAGGCTCTGTCTACGACTCGGGCTGGTACACCGCGCCGACGCTCAGCAGGCGGTCGATCTCTTCGTTCGGCAACTCCAACAGTTCCTGGAGCACAGCCACGGTGTTTTCGCCGACGTGCGGTGCACGGTGCTGAATGGCCGCCGCGGCCTCGTCGTCGAACCGAACGACCCAGCCGCGCTGGAGCTCCTGCCCTCCGCCGGTGGGGAGGTCGACCGGCCGGAAGTAGTCGATTGCCTTGTAATAGGCGTCGTTGTGCAGTTCCGGACCCTTGCTGATGACCGCCGCGGCCACGCGCGCGGCCTGCAACAGTTTCATGGCCTCGTGCTTCGAGTGCTGGACGGACCAGTCGGCCACGCCGGCGCGCAGCGCTTCGTCGGTCGCCGTCGCCAGCTCGGGCTTACCGGCCACCGACGCCAATGCTTGGCGGTCCTGCTGGCCGAAGACCGATACCGCCAGCCAATCGTCGTCGCCGGCGCACGGGGTCGCCCACTCGTATCCCGCAGGACCGTTGTTCGCGCGCGGAATCGGGTCGACGCCGGTAATCGACGTCCGCAGGATCTCCTCGCCGAGCATCGAGGTGACGATCTCGCGCTGTGAGATGTCAATCCACAAGGACTTCTTCGCGTGACGAGCGGCGAGGACCGCCATTACGATCAAACCCGGGCCGAGCAGCGAGGCGGTCTGGTCGGGATAGTTGACCTTATTGCTCGACCACAGCGGGGTATCGACGTCGTAGCCGGTAACGGACATCGAGCCGCCCAGCGCATCCAGCGTCGAT